>NZ_JBEOYI010000023.1:0-133639 GCF_040297005.1 Streptomyces sp. NPDC001904
GGGGGGGCTCGCCCCTCCTGTTCGGGGGGGGGGGGGGGGGGGGGGGCCGGCCGCCCGCGCGGGTGGGGGGGGTTTGATAATTTGCCCCCCCCCCCCCCCCCCCCCCCCCCCGCTCGGACCTTCCGGGACGCTGAGTCGGCGACTCATGCCGGCGCCCGACGCAAAATGCCCTGCGGCGCCCTCCCGCTAAAGGGTGTTGGCCCCGGTTCGCAATCTCAGGTCGATGATCGCGAGGAAGCCGATCTGGTGAAGCCCACGGTCGGTTGATGAGCGGCTTCCGGCTTCCGACGTCCTGAGCGGGCCTGACCATCGCTGAATATGGCGGTACCTGAGACGGTTCTCTCCATGAGCGAAACACCAGACCCTGGCAACCCGAACGGCATACAGGTGGGCGACGTCTATGAGGACTGCTCGTTCCACCCGGTGCTGTGCACTGCGGTTGAGTACGTCGCCGGCGTCGTACTCAGCGGTGTCTCTCTGATCGACGGCAGCTTTCCCCGCTCCTGCGATGCCCTGCATTGCGGCCCCATCCGGATCCGAGCGGAGGACGTCATGAAGATCAAGCAGGACCTGGAGGGTTACGCCCGCAGACGGAAGGAAGAGCTACTACGGGCCCACGACAGCACCTCATCCGTGGCTCTTAGACGTTGTCCTACATGATCAGTTGGTGTAGAGCCCTTACATGGGGAGAGGGTGCTGGGGCACGGAGGCAAGATGGATCCGGATCCTCTGAAGTGAACATTCCCCTGCGTGGTCTCAGTTCGTGGCGTCCCATTCGTCAGCAGTCATTGGCCTGGCGTCGGGGTAGTGCCGTCGGATCTCGCTGAGTACCCACTCGTCTGCTGTACGGACGTCCCACTTTGAACTATCGAACTCTCGAAGGGTCAGTACGAGTTCACTTCCCGCATACCCTTCGAAATCTGCATCGACAGCCTGCAGGTACGGCGCGTCCATGGCCAGCAGCTCGAAGGTGGGGATTCCATGGGCTGAAGCTCTGGCCAGCTTGGCGAAGTCGGGGTGCAGATGATCATCGAAAACCTGGGTTCGCCATGTGAGGCCGAGGCCGTAACTCCCCAGGCGGACGAGAAGCTCAGCCAGGGTGACGTAGTGTCGGCCGGCCACGTGCCCGACATGCGGGGCACTGTCCCGCCAGGCGGCGAAAGAGATCATCTGCGTCGTCGGCCGTGGGTCGATCATGAGTTCAGCGCCCTGCTTTGATTTTGAGGAGTCACCGGTTCCAGCTCGCTCATTGTCCCGGCTACCTCGTGAAAGGGGTCGATCGGGCGGGCCTCCGAAGTCGGTCGTTCGCCCTGCCGAGGACGGCGGCTGGCTTCTACCGTAGTGGCCTGAAGGTGGGGCGCCACGGTGTCTCTGCCGGAAGAACTGAAGGCCAGAGAAGCTGTGGCCTGGCAGAAGGTGGAAGAACTTCACTCGGGGGGCACCGAGTTGGCCGTGCGGCCACGGGATCGGGCAAGGCGAGTTCCTGGACGGCGGTCAGGGCCAAGGGGAACGCGTCGGCCTGCGCCCAACGGGATCACAGGGCAGCGTCGGCGGGGTCCTGGTGGCAGTTGGTACGGCGGGCGACGCCGATGACGACGCGGGTGTGCAGCGTGCGGCCGCAGATCGCGGTGGCGACCAGCGGATCACGCAGCACGGTCCGCTCGGTGGTCTTCCCGGCATGCAGGAACAGCCAGCCGCGCCACGACCAGGTCGCGGTCGTACGGTTTTCGATGTCCTTTCCGGCGAGGATGCACGTCGTCCAGGGCTGGCGGATCGTGATGCCGCGGAGCCAGTTGTCGACGGTCACGTAATTCCCCACGGGTGATGCTTTCGGCTTCACGTAATTCCCCACCCTGCGGTGGACAGGTCCGGCGGGCGGTTCAGACGGCTACACGGGTGGGCAGAGCGTCCGCACGTCCGTAGGCGAGCACCTGGGTGAGGACTTCGCGGAACACGGCGACGTCTTCGGTCGGCGCTTCGATGACGGCCTCGATCTCGCTGTCAGTCAGCCGCAGGTCCTGCAGTGCTTCCGGGGCGAGTGACACGCGCAGGACGTTGCCCGTCAGAACGGCTTCACGTACACAGCCGTACGCGGTCCCCTGGCCGGCTGTGACCAGGCAGTGTGTGTCCATGCCCAAGGCGATCTCCTGATCATCGGGGTCGTCTTCGCCAGCCATGAACAGCAAGATGAATCCGCTTCCGTCCGAGCCCTCGGCGAGAGCTGCTTCGGTGAAGTAGCCGTCAGGGTCGATCTCTGTTGTGGCAGCACGAGCAGTGAATCGGTACGTCATGACGGGGTTCTATCAGCGCGCCAGCCGAGAGGGGACGCAGGGGCGGGGCGCCTACGGTTCAACGTCCAGACGACGGTGCCCACGACGCGAACTTCGGGATTCCCCTGGGGAAGAACATGAACTTCTGGCTGGGGAATTGCGTGAGTGTCCACACCAGTCGCGTCCGGCGAGCTCAGTGGTGCTCATGCGGCACGCTCCAGGGCAGTGCCGGGGCGGCCCGCGCGGCGGCCGTTGACGCTCGGCACGGTCGCGTGCAAGGCGGTTGCCAGGACGACGCGGCCGGAGTGCTTGCCCTCATACATCGCGGCGTCTGCGCCGCGCAGCAGGGCACTGAGGTCGCTCGTGCTGAGCGCGTGGGAGAGCTGCGCCGACGGACGCGGCGACGGGCAGCGGGCCGGCCTTCGTGGGCACGGGCTGGTTCAGGGCGTCGATCAGATCGTTCAGGTGCTGCTCGATGTTGTTCTGGCAGCGGGTGGTGATGGCGAACTCGTCGCCCCCGAGGCGTCCGACGGTGCCGTGCGGTCCGGCCCACCGGGCCAGACGCTCGCCCGTCACGGCGAGCACTGCGTCGCCGGCCTCAAGACCGTGGGTGTCGTTGATCTGCTTGAAGTGGTCGAGGTCGGAAGCGCGCAGGTTCCGGCCTAGCTGACGGGACATGGTGAGCGAAGCCCGGTTCTGCCAGGAGAATTGGGAAGACCACGGCTGATCTGAAAGACGCATCCTGCCTGGGACTTCGACTTCGACGACGGCGACGAACTCACCCGGCGACCGCCCTGACAGGCTGCTCTGTACGATCACCGAATACTGGGTGCTGGTCCGCCTGTCCTGTGCGGAGATCAGCAAGTGGTGCCTTGTCCGGATAGTTGAGGGAGTTGGCGGGTGAAGCCGGCGGGCGGGTCGGTGTCCTTGATGAGTTCGCGCAGGATCGCGGCGAGTTCCTCTTGGCCGATGTCGTCGGCGCGGAGGTCGTCCTCGATCTGCTGGAGGGCCAGCGCGGCGATTCCGGCCGCCGCACGTACCCGTTCCAGCCGGGTTCGGGACTGGCCGGTCACCGGGTGCTCGCCTTCGTGGTGGCGATGAAGGCGGCGGCGGTCTCCCAGCCGTGGTGCCACGAACTGTCGAGGTGGAAGGCGCCGTTCATGCCGAAGTCGGCCAGCTTGTGGAAGTTGGTCTTGCCTGTCCGGGTCGCGATCCGCTCCAGCAAACCCTCGCCCGGGACTCGGCGGTCGGCGGCGTAGTGCGTGCCGAAGGACACGGCGAGCGCGGCCGCGGCCGCCACGGGGTGGACCTTGATGCCGAGCGCGCGGGCCCCGGCCCCGATGACGATCGCCTGGGTGGCGGTGTAGGTGAGGCAGTGGTGCAGGCAGGCCTTGCGGCCGTCGGCGGTGCCGTGGACGGTCTTGGCGCCGGTGGCGGGGTCCTCGTAGGTGATCTGGTGGTCGTCCGAGGCGCCCTTCACGCGGGCGCAGTAGTCGGTCTGGATCCAGAAGTCGCCGATGGCGCTGGCGGCGCGCGTCAGGCCGAGCAGGGCGGCGAAGACGGCGGGACGCTGCATGGGTGGGTGCTCCTGATGTCGGTGGAGGAACGGGGCGGCCCCGCCCGGGAAAGCCGGGGCGGGGCCGGTGTGTGCGGGGTGGCGCTGCTTCGAAGGCGGTTTGAGGGTCCTTTCGCAGCTCAGGCAGCCAGGTGATGTGCCGGGGCGGGCGGAGTCGGGGCCGTGGGGGTGGTGTAGGTGCCGGGGGTGGGTTCGTAGCCCTGGGCGCACGGGTAGCAGGTTCCGACGGTGCGTAGAGGTACTGGTGCAGTGCGTTTGTTCCGTTGCTGTCGTATTCCTGGCCAAGAAGGTTCGCTAGACGCCTCGTACGTGCCCCTGGGCCGTGCGAATTCGCTGGTCGAGGGAGGGGTCGGTGCGGGAAGCTGCATGCGTGATCGAGCGAGAGGCCGCCGTTCAGGCTGTCGAGGACCAGCTGGAGCGCGACTATCAGCAGTGGCGGGCTGCGGGTATGGACGCGATGCGGATGGCTGTGGTCGACGTCGAGGAGCACGAGCTGGTGTGGATCGTCTCCTGGACCTCCGAGGAGTTTGTACGCACCCGGAACCCGGAGTTCATGCTGGCCGGTAACGGGCCTTATCTGGTCGACCGTGTCGACGGTGGACTGCACCGGGTCGGCGTCGTCTCCGCGGTAACCGGGGAGTGGGAGGCCGACTATCGAGCCCGGATACGTGGGCTGCCGGTGCGCACCGCAGTAGATGATCTACACGATGCGCTGTGCGAAGTCGCCGTTGCGCGCGGACGCGTGCACGCTGTGCGGTCCTTGCGCCAGAGGCTGCCGATGTTCTCGCCTGCGGAGGCCATCGAATATGTGAGCGCCTTGCTGGATGGTGATGCGCCCGCGCGTCTCGTGGCCGTCGCCACCAAAGAACTCGTGGAGCCTCTCAACCCGGTACTTGCAGTGGAGACGGTTGTGAGCGGGGCGGAGATCCGAGCGGGTCAGAGACCCGAAGGGTGACAGGAGAGCCAGTCGGCATGCCGATCGCGCACCCGGTCCCGTTCCTCGGACGTGGCGAGGAAAACGTCGGCGCCACCGTCGTAGGGGTGGTGGATGGGCTGCATCCGGGTGTCGAGGCCGTCGGGGACGGCGCCATGGTCGTACTCCAGAACCAGCGGGTTCGCGGCTTCTGAAGGTGCGCTGGCAGGAACCCACTGGTGGCGTGCGGGTTCTGAGCCGGGGAGCCACGCGGGTTCGTGCGCGGTGAACCAGGCAAGATGGGGCTCCAATCGGTTGGGGAGGCCGCAGGGTGGGTTACCAATTGGAGGCAGTGATCGCGTCGGACGAATTGCTGCAGGTTGCGTCGCGAGAGGTGCCGGGATCCCGAGTGGTGCCTCTCCGACAGGGCCTGTCGCTGATGCCGATGACCGATGAGGTCTGCGACGTCGTCACAGACGACAGCGCCGAAGGCGATCTGGGGTTTTGGAAGTTGCCGGGAGGGTTTGAGACGAGACTCGCCCAGTGGTCCTCAACAGGACCGGTCGCCTACGTGGAAGCTGACTACTTCGGCGGAGTCGGCGAGCAACGCGCCGCCGTCTGGGCGGACGGTTCGCTGGCTTTGGGACCACTGGGCGAGCCTGAAAAGAAGCGGTTCTCGCGTGCAGTCAGCCCGATCTCACAGGCATTGCGGCGGCTTGGCGCACGAAGGAGCCTGGGCGAGGACGAGTTCGAGGCCGTAGGACTGGACCGTCACCGCACCAGCGATGACTGGGGCACCTCCAGCACAGCCTGAGCCCGCACAGGCAGGCGGCGACTTCCGGAGTCCCGCATGGCCTCGCAAGTTGTCGGCCAAGCTCGCAGAATCGGCCAACTGTTCGCAACAGTTGGCATGGTCGAGCAGGAGGCATGAGGAGACCACTGACCTCCCCACTTGTGGTTCTCCGTGTTCTCTATCGCTCCCGGAACCCGCGTGAACTCCAGTTGGCAGCGATGCCTTGTGGCGCGGCACTTTGGTGGGCTTGGCGTGTGCGCGGCGTTGTGGCGGCGGGCATCACCGGGTCCAGGCGCTGGGCAGGCGGTGCTGGGGGAGCGGGTGGTGGGGGCCGGGGCGCTGCGGGTGTGGCCGGCCGATCCGGCGACGCGGACGGGGGATGAGCATGAGCGATCTCCTTACGGACAGGACGGGCCGCGAATATTGGCGGCCGCGATTCGGCAGGGGAGTGCGCTGGGTGACGTGCAGGTGAGGGGCCGGGCGGCCTAATCCGGAATTCAGAGCGGTCCGTTCGGGCGGTATTCACGGCGGAGCGTTCGAGTGGTGGCGGCCCGTGTGGTGCCCGAGTGGATGCAAGCGGGCGGCTTGGCCCATGAGGCCTTGGGAAAGACGGGGCACGTCTCGGCGCCAAGACGCACTACCGCAAGCGCCGCGACGACCATGGCGACTGGCACGCAGCGGCCCAGCGCAACCTCTTCAACCGGATGCTCGGCCAGCTCTACCACTGTCTCCAACAGCACAAGCTGTTCGATGAACAGACGGCATTTCCATCTACTACTGCCGAAGCTCTAGAGGCAGCGTGACCAGGCTGCAGGCCGTGAATAGGCTTCCGCGCATGGCCAGTGAATCTTTTCCCCACAACCGGTTCCTAGGTGAGTTTCAGGAACTGGCACATGGTCGCCCCGACGGCCCTGCACTTCGCGACTCGGTCCGCGACCACGCCGCCCCGGGCGCAGAGAAGCTGGTGCGTTATCTCCGTTCAGGATCTGCCCTTGCCGTCAGCGGCACACCAGTCCATGACGTGCTGAGCAACGAACTCATCGGCGCGTTGGAGCTGCACACTGACGGCGAGTGGTTCTGGTATTCAGACCTCGCTCACTACGTCGAGCGCTACCACGTCCCGCTGGACGAGACCTTCGTCGATCACGCACGCGCACATCACTGGACTCCACCCAAGCTCTCTGCGGAAGACCTCATCCAGATCGGAGACACCCTGGACGCGGCGCTCGATGCCGAAGACGCCAGAGACACGCAGGCTTGACGAGTTAGGCGCCTGAGGTGTCTGTCCCGCGCCCGCACCCCAGGTGGGGAGGCGGGTACGAGGCAGGGGGTCCGGAACGGGGCAGGGTCTAGAGGCCGCGGGCGTCGGCGCGGCGGGCGGCGATGCCGAGGATCCGCAGCGGCGTGCGGGCGTCTGCCCAGGCGTCGTTGAAGGCGGGGATGGTGTCGACGTCCGGGCCGAACGCGCCGCGGATGGCGTCCATCAGCACGTCGATCGCCCGCTGCTCGAGACGGTGGTCGCCTGACGCCTGGGCGCGTAGCGCGCCGAGGAGGCAGTGTGCGCCCTCCGGGGTGGAGTAGGCACCCGAGCACCAGCCGTCGGACTCCAGCAGGTGGAGGGTGCGGTGCAGGAGGCCGGCGACCGGCGTGCGGGACGGCTCGGGGGCCAGGCGCGGAGTGAGGGGGACGGTGACAACGTCGGTGAGGGCTAGCGGCGCGGTGGGTATGTGCGCGGTGTTGACCTCGTAGGCGACGGCCGCTTCGTCCAGGCGCGCGGCCATCGCCGTGTTGATGAGGGCGAGGCGTTCGTCGAGGCTCAGGGGCGCGGCCGGAGGCTGGGGGGTGGTTCTGGGCGCGGTGGGCCGGTGGGTGGTGTGCACGGGCGGGCTCCTGACGGGCACGGCAAAGGGCGCCGCCGGGAGGGGGGTTCGGCGGCGCCCTTGAGCGCGGGGGAGGGGTGCTGGTGGTCAGTCGAGGTCCGGGGTGGCGTTGATCGCGCCGCAGTTCCAGCAGTCCCACTCGTAGGGGATGTTGTCGATGCGGTCGCAGCAGTCGCAGCCGTCGCCTTCGATGAGGTTGTCCTCGTCGCAGCGCCAGCAGACGTAGTGCAGGTGCGCGATGTACGTCATCTGGCCTTCCCCACAGTGGTGTTGAGCCCGTGGGGTCCGTGATGCGCGCGTCAGCCGATGTGGGACAGGACTCCGAACAGAGCGCCGATGGTCGAGGTGACGATCGGTCCGGCCGTGGTGCCGGCGACGGCGAAGCCGAACAGGGCGCAGCTGACGGCGGACCCGATCCGTACGTGGCCGTTCCTGAGGGCGAACGCGACCAGGAGGAGGCTGACGATGAGCAGGGACAGGGTGATGGTCACGGGATGTTCCCTTCGAGGCATCGGGATGCCGGGGCGGCCCGGTGCGCGGGGCTGCCCCGGCTCGCGGGTCAGGTGTTGGTGAGGTGCTTGATGCGGGCCAGGGCCTGAGCGGGGGTGGTGACGGGTCGCTCGGCCTGGTGCTGGTTCTTGGCCCGGCTGGGCCTGCTGCGGCCGCTGCGTGGGTAGTCGGGTCCGTCGCTGTCGTCGTCGAGGTCGTCGGGCTCTTCGCCGAACTCGCCGGGGCGGGGCGGCTCGGTCCAGTCGAACCACAGGTCGCGCGCCTCGAGTTCGGCGATCTCGTGCTCGGTCAGCCGGGTGATGGTGTCGGGGAACAGGTGGCTGATGTCGTGCTTGAAGTCGAGGAACAGGGTGCGCAGGACTTCCGGCTTGCGGTTTTCGATGATCCAGCCGACGCCGCCGGTGTTGGCGTTGGAGGCGGGCTCCGGTTCACCGTTCATGATCCGCTCGATGCGTCCCTCCGGCTCCTGGGTGAAGGAGCGGGGGAGGGGGGCGGGGATGTCCTCACCCTTGATGCCGAGGGCCTTGAACATTTCGGTGACCTTCTTCGCCGCGACCTTCAGCACGATCGGGATCGAGTTTTCGCGCAGGTTCTCGTTGAGGAGCTGGGTGAAGCCGTCCTGCACGTAGATGGACTGGCCTGCGACGTCCTCACCGACGCCGTACTTACGGCCCTTGACCGAGACGTGCTCGGCCAGGTCCATGATTTCCGCGCCGTACAGCTCGTGGCGGGTACCGGAGAGGAACTCGTCGAGCTTCAGCTTGAGCGGCGCGTACGGGCTGCCGGGCAGGTAGGGGTCCCAGTCGTGCAGCTGGCCGTCGGCCCACACCATCTCGGCGCGGATCTCCATCAGGGCCTTCGTCGCGCGCAGGGCCCGCAGCATGTAGAGCGCGCCGAAGCCCTGGCGGTCGACGTGCCTGCCGAGCGTGCCGATCTTCTCGTCGGGTGATTCGGCGGCCAGCCAGATCACGGCGCCCCAGTTGGCGTCGGCGACGACGGACAGGGCGAGCAGTTGGGTCTTGCCGCCGCCGGAGGGGGCGACGTACAGGCCGTGGGCTGCGCCGCGGTCGGTGTGGCAGCGGTTGCGGGCGGGCTGGCCGTTGCCGAGGTAGCCGACGACGTACCGGCCGGCCGGGTCGGGGGTGAGCAGATCGCGGGTGGCCGGGTGCAGCAGGGCCAGGGGGGTCTTGTCCCAGTACGAGATGAGGAACTTGGAGCGGCCGTCGGGGGTGACGAACACGGTCCCGTCGTCCTCCGTGGTGCCCAGGACCCGGCACAGGGCTGCTTCGTCGATGCGCGGGGCGCCGGCACCGTCGGGCATCCGGCCGATGTAGTGGGTCACGCCCCGCTTCTCGTCGCGGATCTTGTCGACGAACTGGGAGCGGGGGATCGGGCCGCGCTCGCCGCCGATGGTGTCGTCCCACCATTCGGTGCGGGTCGGTGTGGAGCGGCGTCGGCGTTGCTCGTCGGGGGTGATGTGGGCCTGCAGCCAGCTCGGTCCGACCAGGGTGCCGTCGCCGTTGGTGAGCCGTTCGATGCTCACGGCGCGTTCGTCGACGTCGTAGGCGGCGGCGATCGCGGCTTCGGTGAGGCCGGTGATCGGGCGGCCTTCTTCGGAGGCCCTCAGGGTGAGGGTGAGGTCGTTTCGGGTGCCCGGGTGCGGGCTGGCCTTGGCGATGAGGGTCCGGCCGGGCATCCCGGAGCGCTCCCACAGCATCCGGTTCTGCTGCGTGAACAGGTTCGCCCCGTCGGCAACCGTCTGCTCCGGCTCGGTCGCTTCGGCGGCGGGCTCCAGCTGGGCGGCGAGCGCGGGGCGGTGGCCGCGGCGGGTGTGCCGCGACATGGGCAGCAGGCAGCTGTAGCTCAGGCCCCAGGCGGCGGCCGCGGCGATGTCGGCGCCCCAGTACCAGCCCGGCGTCCACAGGGCGCCCGCGCTGATGAGGCCCGCGGTGGCGAGCGGGCTGAGCCGCAGGATCTTGCGGCCCGCGCCCTCGGTGGTGCCCTTCACTCCGGCGATCCACTCGCCGATGATCGCCGCGACGCCGGCCGCACCGGCGATCAGGACCCCGGCGGTCGTCGCGCCGTCGGGGGAGAGGTTGGGGGCCGCGGCGATCACCGGCACGGCCGCTGTGTAGGTAAGGCGTTCCAGCACGACGCTGCGCGGAATGGACACCGGGAACTCCATTTCATCAGAAGGGAGGGGGAGGGGCGGTGGTCAGGGGCGGGGGCTGCAGCAGCCGCAGTGATGGCCCGGGCAGCGGTTCCGCTCCCGTTCACGGGTAGCGCGTGCGGCGTTGGTGCGAGCCGTGTTGCGGGCGCGCCGAACTGCGAAGTAGGCGAGGGCGGTCAGCAGCAGACCGAGAGCGTGGAGCAGCACGAAGGCCTCCGAGGGGCGGAGCTGGGGGAGGGGGCGGCGGTGTGGTTGCAGGTGGCATCCGCATTCGGTGTGGATGCCACCTGCGACCAGCCGGGTCCCGTTGGGGGCCCGGCGGCCGGGAGTTGACGTCGTGATGGAGTAGCGGGGGTCAGCCGCCGCGGTTTTCGAAGAAGCCGGGCCTGGGCGTGCGCTCGGCTCGGCCGGAACGCACGTGGTCCAGGGCCTCGTACAGACGCGCGTGGGTGGTCTTCGCCTCCCAGGCATCGGCACTGGTGTCGGCCACCGTGGTGGCGAGGTGGCGGGCGTCGATCGCGGCGCCGCCCAGCGCGGTGGACACCGCGTTCTGGATCTCTACGAACTTCTTGTCGACCTCGGCGTGGTCGATGTCGCGGGCCAGTCCCTCCGACGTCTGTGCGTCGGTGTGCATCTTGCGCTGCAGCCGGTGCAGACGCTCGGCCGCTCCGTCCAGGGATGTCGCCAGCGCCGTCAGCTTGTGCTGAACCGCCTTGTATCGGTTGTCGGAATCCGTCGGCGCCAGGTTGGTCCCAGCTGCGGCCGGCGACGCCGCCGGTGTCAGATCACTCATGCCAGGTTGCTCCTCATCAGCGGAGGTTGGGGATCAGTCGTGGTGTGCGGCGGCCGACGCATGCTGCAGGCCGCCGGCTTCCATCGCCTCGAGGTCGGCGCTGTAGGTGCGGCCGACTGCCATTGCGGCGGTCGCTGCCGCGTTGCTCGCGTCCCCGCACGCACCGGCCCAGCGCTCGGCCAGGGCCCGCATCCGGTCGGCGGAGTCCGCCAGATCGCAGATCAGGTCGGTGACGCGGGTGTCGATGTTGTGGTCCCCGACCAGGTCGATCGCCATCTCCCGCAGCGCCTTGGCCACAGCGACAAGCGCTTCGGCCAGGTCCTCGGCTTCGGCCTTGTTCAGCGCTGCCGAGACCGCCAGGTTGACGACTTCGACGAGGTACTCCTTGAAAGTGATGTTCGTACGGTGCTGCGCGGCGAGCCCTTGCGCGGCCCCGCTCTTGCGTGCCATCTGACTCAACGGTGTCTCCTCATCAGCTGGGACCCGAGGGGGTGGCGCACCCTGGGCGGGGTCCCTCGGGGAAGGCGCCGGGGGCAGGCCCCTGACCACGCGCTGCTTCCGGCGCGGGGGCGGAGGGTGTCCCGATCCGCGCGGCCGCTCACGTTCGACGGTGATTCCGAGCGACTCAGCGGGCACCGGCTTTCCCGCGGTGTCCTGAGCGCGGCGGGCTTGCTCCTGCTTCTGGCTGCGCTGCTCCCAGATCCGGCGTGCCCGTTCACGAAACCCTCCGGTCTTGGCGCGCGAATCACTCGCGCCGCCGGGCTTCGCGTCATCGGCCGATGTCGGCGCTGGGCCGTTTCCGGCGCCGGTCTTCTTCTCACCGGCACCGTCGGCCGGTTTGCCATCTCGGGGCTTGTCCTTCTTGCCCGCCTTCGGCTTCTTCGTCAGGTCGACCTTCGGCGCCGCGCCCGTACCGGCCGGTGGTGCGGTCGGTGTCCCGTCACCGGCCGCGGCGGGCTTCGGCTTCTTCGTCAGGTCGACCTTGGGTGTCCCGTCACTGGCCGCGGCGGGCTTCGGCTTCTTCGTCAGGTCGACCGTCGGAGGCGTAGTGGCTGCGGGGTTCGGCTGCTCGCGGCGCTTGCGCCAGCGTTCTTCCATGGCCTCCGCGGCGGCCTGACCCAGCGTGGTACGCCCGTCCTTGGCCTCCTTGCGCTTATCCCGGCGGGCGTCCCTGCGTTCCTGACGGCGGCCGCGGCGCTCTTCCTGGCGGGCCTGGCGTTGCTCCCACTGCGTCTGCCGGTTGGCGCGCGCCTGGTCGCGGTCCTTGGTGCGGTCCGCGAGGCCGGCCTGCTGCCGGGTGGCCGCACGCTGCTGATGTGCTGCCTGCCGCTGGGCTTTGCGCTGGTGGCGTGACCCTCCGCCGCCACCTCGCCCGCTGTCGGATGAACTGTCGTGCCCGGAACCCTTCTTGCCGTTGCCGCCACCACTTCGGTGCGTGCCGGCCGTTCCTGAGCCGCTGCCGCTCGACTTCTTGCGCCCGCCCCCGCCCCCGGAGCCGCCAGAGCCGTTGTGCGAGCGGTTTCCGCCCCCGGACGGGGAGTTGCGGCTGCCACCGCCTGAACGGCCGCCAGAGGAGCCGCCAGAGCCCTTCCCGGGACCGTGCGAGCCACCGCTACGGTTCCCGGCCGCCGATCCGTTGCTACGCCCGGTGCCGCCGCCCCGGCCGGAACCAGAACCCGAGCCGGAGCCGCGGCCTGCGCCGCCGCCCAGCCCGCCGCCGGACTTCGAGCGGCCCTTGTCGGCACCGAACCCGGAATCAGATTTCGATCGGGCGCCCGCCTTGTCGCCGCGCGATTTCATCATTGCCTGATGGAGCTTTCCGTTCTGCTCCATCAGTGCGACTTCCTGCGCGGTGCGCGCCTCCATCAAAGCGACCCGGCGCGCGACTTCCGCCTCCTTATAGGGCGCTTCACTCGCCTGCCTTTCCCTGGCCCGCTCCATCCGGAATTCCAGGAAATCACTGACGATATCCGCGACGGACCGACGCCCCTCGTATTCGCTTTCCTCGTATTCCTCGGTCTCGTCGTCGACGGACGGAATATCCAGCAGGCCTTCGGACGCGAGTGCCGTAGCCGGATCAGGCGGGCGGGGAACGTCTGGAATACGGGGCATTTCCAGCGTGGTCTCCTCCGGGGATTCCGGCGGCATGGGTGCCGGGTCCGGGAAGTCAGGCAGTGCGGGCGGCGGGACGTGGTCGCTGTCGCCCCAGGGGCCGGTGACCACCCGGCCGTCCTCCTGCTCACCGTCGTCGGACATCGAATCCCTCCCTTCTGAGGGTTGACAGAACGTGACGTCTTGTGTGCACGCGTGCACGGGTGCACGTGTGCACGCTTTTCGCGCGCGCGAGGCCCCGCCGGCGGACCGACGGGGCCTTCGTGTGGCGACGTTCAGTGATCGGGGTGCTTGGCCAGAACCTGCTCGGCGTAGGCCAGCAGGTCCTTCAACAGCCGGGGCCTGCCCTGCGCCCGCTCGGCGAGCGCGACCCGGAAGAGCCGGCACACCTGGGTGAAGGCGTGCAGCACATCCGCATGACCGGATTTCAGGGCTTTGGAAATATCGGACCGGGTGAGGCGGAGCCAGAATTCCATGACGCCGAGGTCGCCGCGCGATTCGCGGGCCTTCCGGGATTCACTCGCCAGCCATGAGTTTCGATTGACGGCGGATCGTTCGACCTTATTCAGCGGGCGGGTCACGCGGACTCACGGCCCTGCAGGTCGTACACCGACTTAGGAACACCATACCCCGAATCCCGATGCTGTCCAGCCTGACCAGCAGAGCTGTTCGGAACACCCTGCAGCTGCGGATTCCTCTTCCGCACCTTTTCCAGCGCCTTTTCATGCCGCGCCTTGGCCACGTTCTGAATCTTTTCGGAATGCTCGAAATGCCGGTGCGCGCTCTTTTCCAGATCTCGGGCAAGGCGGGAGAGGTCGGACAGGATGGACTTCACCGAACGCTCGAGCGGCATGGCCCGCAGCGTCGCCTGGCCCCACCGGTCGCCCTCCACGCGCTGGTCACGGGCGTGGACCCGCACATGGGTCTGCAGAGTCTCGACGTTGCGCGTCACCTCCAGCACCATGCGCTGCAGGTCGGCGAGGTATCGGGCGTAGGCCGCCGGGTTCGCCGCAACCTCCTTCAGCGGGCCCTCCGCCTGGGAGGCGTTCTGTTCGAACCCCTCAAAGCGTGCGGCCTGTTCGTTGTCGCTGGTCATGACGGGTTCCTCCTGCTGTACTGGGGGATCTGGGACTGCTGGTTTCCGGCAGTCGCAGCGAGGGCCAGCCCAGGTCGAATGGGCTGGCCCTCACTGGTGTGTGCCGGACAGGTCAGGTCAGGTGCTTGTCGGCGTCCTGCGGGCGCAGCAGGCCGGCCGCCGAGAGCAGGCGGACCGCTCGGTCCTGGTTGACGCCGAGGTCTGTACGCGCCCTGTACAGGGACACGAAGCCGTTGGCGTCGCGCGGGAGGTTCTGTACGAGCGGGGCAAGTTCGTCGTCCGTCCTGTACGGCGTACCTGTACGGTCCGCGCCCGTTCCGCTTGCACCGGAGGGCGCAGCATCCGTACCTGTACGGGCGCTGTGTACGCCGCCCTGGCCGGGGGGTGTACGGACGCTGACGGTCGCGGTGCGTGCCTGTACGGCGGCACTGGCCGAACCTGTACGCTCCCGCGCCGTCGAACCTGTACGGGCCCGGGTGTCGGCGGTGGTGTGTACGCCGTCTGTACGGTGACTGTTCGCGCTGCTCAGACCCCCATTCGTGGTGTCGGCACCCTGTCGCTGCCCGGGGGTGCGTACAGGGTTCGTACTGTCCGCCACAGCGGCTGAACGGCCCGTGTGTACAGCCGAGTCGGCGCCGTACAGGTCTGTATGGACGGGCTGTGTACGCTCGCCCGACTGCCCCTGTACAGTGCCGGTCCGGTCAGGCGTACCTGTACGGTCCGCCGTTCCGTTTCGCTCCGTACTGTCCGCGTCGTGCGTACCGCTCGTGTGCATGAGCGTGTGTACGCGCCAGATGACCGCGACGAAGATCAAGACCACGAAGGTCGTCAGCTGCCACGGCGCCGAGTGTCCCGGCTTGACGATCTCGGCCTGTTCGGACAGGTGGTAGGTCACGTTCGCCGACGCCATCAGCAGCAACGCGTAGGGGATGTCCTTCTTGGCGCGGAACGCGGTGACGCAGTAGACGTCGATGGAGACGGGGAGAAGCGGGGCGACGTACTGGTTGATGCCGACCATGCGGGCCAGCTCGTACTCGCCGGAGGCGGCAAGCCCGACGCCTGCGGTCAGCGCGATCCAGGGCGCCGTCTTCCACGCCTTGTGGCCGAGCTTCTGGCTCAGTCCGCTCCAGCGGGAGTTGGCCCGCTTGGCATCCTGGGCGTCTTTGAGCATGCGCTTGGCGCGGAATTCATCGGCCTCGGCCCTGTCCGTGACGCCCTTCGCTTTCTTCTCGGCGTCGGCGATGATGCGGTCGGCTTCCTTCTGCGCGGCCTCCCGCAGCCGAGCCGCTACCGACCCGGCCTCGGTGCGCAGCCGCTCGCGCTGCTGCTCACACGCGCTCTGGAGGCCGGCGAGTTCGTCGGTGAGCTTCCTTCGGCGAGCGGCGGCCTCGGTGTCGAACTGCTCGGTGAGCGTGCGCAGCGTGTCCCGCAGTTCAGTGCGGGCCTGCTCCGCATCCCGGTGCGCGGCGGTGACCTGCTCGTCGGCTTCCCGGCGTCGGGCGTCAGCGGCCTTCACCGCGTCCGCATACAGCGCCTCAGCCTCCGCGCGGCGCCCGTCGTACTGCACGGCCGCCGTCGCCGTCAGCGCCTCACAGCGCTTGTGAGCCTGCTCGACCTGGTGCCGCGCGGCGGCCACCAGCTGCTCGGCCTGCTCCTGGGCGCGGGCCAGGATCTGCCCGGCCTCACCGCGCCGCTGCTCGACCAACGCCGACAGCTCCGCGAGGTCGTCCCCGGCCAGGCGCCGCAGCTCGGCAACCGCGGTGGCGGTGGCCTCGCGGTCGGCGGCCGTGTGCTCGGTGAGCTCCGCAACCTGCGCGCGGGCCTCGGTGATAATGGTCTCGGCCCGCTGGCGGGCCTCGGTGAGAAGCTGCTCGGCCTCGCCGCGCGCGGTCCCGACATTGGCGGCTGCACGCTCGCGCTCGTCGCGGGCGGCCCGCGTGGCGTCCGCGATGGTCCCGGTGGCCTGCGTTTCTGCGTCGCCGAGCAGCTGGGCGATGCGCTCGTGGGTGGCCTTTACCGTGTGCGCGGCCGCGGTTTCGGCCTCGGCCTGGACGTCGGCGGCACGGTCGCGGGCGGCGTCGATGATGTCGGCGGCCCGGTCACGGGCGTCGGCCACGCGCGCAAACACCAGCGTGTCCGCATCCGTTGCCGCCATACCGGCCGTGCTGGCGGCGTCGGCCGCTTTCGGGGCGGCGGGGCGGGACGGCCGACGAGGAGCGGCCGTCTTTTTACCGTGGGTCTTGTTACGTGCTCGTGCGGCGGCCACGCCGCCTCCTTCCAGGTGGGTTGCCGCCCCAGGCGAAAGGGGCGGCGGAACGGGCTGTCAGATGCGCGGTGCGGGCAGCGCCGTGTCCTGGACGAGGTGGCGGCGCAGCCAGGCGACGGCGGCCGGGGTCATCGCGCCGGTGTCGGGCTCGCGCAGGGGCGCGGTGTCGATGTCGTGCATCGCGTCCGTGGCCGGGAGCCGTCGCATGTAGGCGGGGTCGATACCGGTGCGGGCGCGGTTGTCGCGCAGCTCGGTCAGGTCGTAGACGACCTTGCGGGTGTCGGACTGCGTCCAGGCGCGCTCGACCCGGCCGACGAAGGTGTGGCCGGGCAGACCGAGCCAGAACCTCTCGGCGTCGCGGAACAAGACGAGGTCGCCCTTGGCGTAGGTGACCTGGGGCTGTACGACCTGTGTCTGGTGCTGAGTCATGTGCTCTCCTCACATCGAGGGTGGTGCACCGGCGCGCGGCCAGTTGGTCCGGGCTGTCCGGCTCCCTGTCACCGCCCGACCCGGCTGCCGGGGGTTCGGCGGCTCGGTGCGGGCGGATCGGGCAGCCGTCAGACCTAGACGAGCTGCGGGCGGTGAGGGGCGACGATGCGGCCGTCGGGCAACAGGTCCCCGGTGTCGTCGAAGACGAGGACGCCGTTGCACAGCAGGCTCCAGCCCTGCTCCGGGTGGGCGGCGACGACCGCGGCGGCTTCCCGGTCGGTGCTGTCCGCGCGCGGGCAGGGCGTCGGGTGCGTGCAGAGCGAGGCGGGGAGTTGGTCACTGCCGGCAGCGGTGTGGCGCATGGTTGCCTCCGAGGGTTCGAGGGGCGATGACATGGGGGAGTGGGGGAGGAGGCAGGTCAGGCGGCGTTGCGAGCCGTGTTCTGCCGAGCGGCGACGCGGCGCATGGCGCGGCGGTCGCGTTCGTCGGTGCCGCCCCACACCCCGTGCTCCTCGCCTCGCTGAAGGGCGCCCTCAAGGCAGGTGGCCTGAAGCGGGCAGGTACGGCAGATGACCTTGGCCTCGGCGGCCTGGAACAGGGCGCGCGTTCCGTCGCCGACCGGGAAGAACAGGTCGGGGTCCTCGCCCTTGCAGGCCGGAACGGGCTGCAAGGGCGAGGCCGTCGAAAGGGAGTTGCTGGCCGACGTGCGGAGGATGGATCCGCGATTCATCAGGGCCTCCAGACAGGTCCGAAGCACGAAGCAGCCCCGGGGCGGCATCCCCGGGGCTGTTGCATGTGCGGGTGGCCGCGGGTGCGGCCGGAGCGGGCGGTGGTGGCCGGCGCTCTCCGCCGTCCCCGGCCGTGGTGCGGCGCGGGGGCGACGGGCAGGGCCGGGTCAGCGCTGCTGTTTCTGGCGGTTGTTGTAGGCGTCCTGCAGCCGGTGGAACCGCTCGTGAATCGGCCGACCGGCTGTGCAGGGCTGGTCTGCCTGGCAGGCAGGACAGGCCGCGATGTGTTCGGAGGACGTCTTGAACGCGTCCATGTAGCGGACGTACAGGTCGTCGGTCGGACGAGCGCTCATCGGCGGTTCTTCTCCGACTGCTTGTTCTTCTCGGCGTTCTTGCGGGACAACTCGGCGCGCTCGGCGTCGGTGAGAGCCAGAATCGCGTTCATCAGCGCACTCCCGTCGGGGTCTCGCGCACGAGGATGTCGCTGGTGGTCCAGGCCGACCCGATCGCGAACGGCTCGGCACCGGAACGCAGGACGTCCTTCACGATCAGCGCCCACTGCGCGCACCGCCGGTTGAGCAGCGCCTTGGCCCTGGCGTGGTCACGGACCACAGCGACGACCTCGAACGCTCCGTCGACATTGTGGTAGATGGCGCCGACTCCGCGCGGGCCGATCTGCGCGTCGATGACGCGCTGCAGGCCCCGGCGGATGGTCACGTCGTCGACGCTGACGTCGACGTTCTGGCGGGGGAGAGGGTGTGCCATGCTGACAGTCATCGAGACCTCCAGATAGGTCTGGGTATGAGTCAGCCCCGGGGGCGCAATCCCCGGGGCTGACGTCGTTTCGGCTGTCGTACGAGCAGCCACGGCCCCGACCTCCCCGAACTGGGCGAGATGGCCGGGACCGTGGCGGTTCGACGTGCTGGTGCGTGCTACCGGCGCTTGAGCTGCTCCTTCTGCGTCGCCAGGAGCGAGATCGCGCTGAGTAGGTCGGCGCGCTCCCACGCGGTGAGCTGCGGAGCGTCAGCCTTGTGCGTGTTGAGCATCTGGACCAGCGCGGTCAGGGCGTCGTCGACCCGCCGGACATCAGCCTTGTTGACCTTCTCCGCGTGCTGCGCCCACTGCTGCTCGTGCAGCAGGCGCTGGCCCTGCTCGCAGCGGTCGCTCCAGTCCTCGCCATCCATCTCTGCCTTGCGGCGGGCAGGGGCGAGCCGCTTGGTGTGCGCGGCGAGCTGAGCGAGGCGACGGCCGTCCGCGCACCGGGCGCTGATGTCGGCGGCACGCAGAAACTCGCCCTTGGCATCGCGCACGGAGCAGGTAGAGCAGCCGCGGACGTGCGCCTGGTCCAGCTTGCGGGCCGTCCTGTCGTCCATCGCGCCGCCGACGATCTGCATGACGGCGGGCGCCGGCCTCGTCCCTGGCTTGCGCAGCACGCGAGTTGAGCGTCGCCCGTCGGTCTGAGTCAGTCCCTCTTCCAGGCGCGCGAACCACTGATCGGCGCTGATGTTGATGCTGACGAGGCGGTTGCTGCCGGAGCAGCGGACAGGGTCCTCCGAGCCCTCCGTCTCGGTGTGATGGGGGACCAGCTTCGGCCGCGAGCTGTGCGGGGCGTTGATCGGCACCCAGGTGCGGCAGGTCGGGCAGACCAGCGAGGAGTACGGGAGGTCGACCTCGTGCGGCTTGAGGGTCGAGACGACCAGGATCGGGAGAGTGCTGACGGCGCGGGACCGGACCCGGCGCGAGCGCTCCCGGGAGACCACTTCACGGGTTCGCGTGGGCATGAACGCTCCTTTGTACGGAGGGACAGGGGTGCGTCGCAGGTGCTCTCTCCGACCTCCGGGCCGCCAGCGATCGGGCGTCCTGCAGGTTGGACAGCACAGCTGCGCTGTCGGGCGGTACAACACAGCCGACCTGGAGGAGTTAGAAGTGCCTCGACTCCGGCCACCGAAGTGACGATCGGCTGCGGTGGAACTTGATGCCGCGAAGACGCTAACTCACAGAATCTCTGCGAGTCAATCACTCAATGTAAGCTTTTCTGCGTACTAGCAGTCAGGGGGCGCGTGTGAGAAGGTGCGGGGTGACGGCTATTCAAGGAGGAGATGTGACAGGCGGATTCGCACTCTGGGTGCGCTTCACGACGCTTGACGCCACCGCGGCTCAGCAGTTCGACGCCCTAGTGGCCCGCACCCTCGAAGGCATCCGCCACGAGACCGGGACCCTGATCTACGCAGTGCACACGCCGGAAGCCGAGCCGCTGGTCCGTTGCTTCTACGAGCTCTATGCCGACCGCGCCGCCTTCGACGCTCACGAAGCGCAGCAGCACACCAAAGACATGCTGCGGGAGCGAGCGCAGTACCTCGCGAGCACCGAGGTCACATTCCTGAGCGAGCTCACCGGTAAGCGGCCTTCTCCGCCGGCAGTGTCATGACAGCCGTCGACCCTAAGCACCGGGAGTTCGGCAAGCACATCGCAGCCCTGCGTAAGGAACGCAAGCTGACGCAGCAACAGCTGGCGGCGTCCATGGGAAAAACTGCGAGCTGGATGTCCCAGGTTGAGCGGGGTGTCCAACCTGTCGAACGCATAGACGTCCTGCAGGAGTTGGCCGACGCTCTCGGTGTTTCCACTCAACAACTCCGCCCGGGGGCACCTATGCCGGCCGCGGCTGTCGACGCAGCGATTGAGTACCAGTCAAACGATCTCGACGAGGCCCGCCAGCTCATCTCAGGGCATCCAGCAGTCGGAACGATCCTCGGCGTGTCCCGCATCGAGCCGGCCAAGGATTTGCGACAACTGGCCTCCGATGTTGAGGAGATGTGGAGCCTCACTCATCAGGGCGAGTTCGCTCAGGTCAGCACCCGGCTGACCGCGCTATTGCCCGCCCTTGAGCAGACAGTGCGCGTAGTCGAGTCCAAACAGCGGTCCGAGGCCTACCTCCTCCTCGCGCGCACGTATCAGGCACTCGCCGCAGCGTTCGCACGTCAAGATGAGTCGGATGCCGCATGGGTGGCCGCAGACCGCGCCATCTGGGCGGCGGAAAGATCTGGAGATCCTCTCCACGTCTGTGCAGGCGTTTATCGCATGGTCCATTCCTTCGTACGCCTCAAACGGCTCGACCAGGCCGAGCATGCAGCCACCACAGCCGTAGAAGCACTCGAAGCACTCGACGCCGCGAAGCAGCTCAGCCCCTCCGGTATGTCCGTGCTGGGATCCCTCTATCTCGCCCGAGCACTGGTACATGCACGAGCCCAAAGCCGTGGCGCGGCGAGAGCAGAAATCAGCAAGGCGCGAGCCGTCGCCAAAAGGATGGGTGACGAAAACCGTAACGACTTCAACCTTGAGTTTGGTTCTGTCAACGTCGAGATCCAAGCCGTCGCTACGGCCGTCGAATTGAGTGACGCGGGCGAAGCCCTCGATATCGGAGCGAACATCGATGCTGAGAGCCTGTCGAACGAACGGCAAGGGAGGCTACTCATGGACCTGGGGCGAGCCCACGCGCAGAGGCGACACGCTGGAGAAGCTCTCCGCTGCCTTCTGCGCGCGGAGGAACTGTCACCAGAGACGATCCGGACCCATCACGCCGCGCGTCAGACGATTCGTGAACTCGTCCTGGTCGCAGGGCCCGGCGCACCGCCTGAGCTCACAGCCCTGGCCCAGCGCGCCGATGCACTCACGGAGTGAAGAAGACCGAGGTCGGCGCTCCCTTGCTGGTTGCTCAGCACGACACGATGGTGACGCGCTGTCAGCGCGGCCGTGGGGGCACGGGTATGGTGTCGCAGGACATCTGTGAGATCACAGAGAAACCCCCCCGGGCTCTCGACAAGCCCGAGGGGGGCGGCTGGAGAACTCCGGCCGTGCGAACCACCTGGATGAGAGGCGGTCGCGTGATGCAGGGTACCCGTACCCCGGCTCATGCACACACCACCCCGCCGTTGCAGCGACGCAAGACCGTCGCTCCGGCGGGAGTTCGCCGTGCATGCCACCAGATTCTCGACAACTGCGCAGTAGCGCTCATGACTTCCCGCGTCCTTCTCTGGGACATGCGTCTCCGCACGGCTTCCCGGAGGGCGATGACGTAGCTGCGGATTGGCGGCTCTAGGCCGCTGGGACGCTCCGGTCCGTCAGGCGCTACCAACGCCTGGGCCGAGCGCCCCCTCCCATCACCGGACGGATTAGCAGTCCTGTCCGAAGGGGTGGTTTTTCCGGTTAGCAGCCGGATCGACCGTCTTCCTTGGTTCGCACCGAACCTCGAAGCACCGGAACCCGGGCTTCTTTATGCCGTGTGACGGTGCCACAACGACAGGAGTCATTGTGCACGGCCGTCATGCGTTTTTCCAGCCGTACTGCGCCCGTACAGCCCCGTTTTGCCCGATTCCCGCACGTGAAGTGCTCCACATCGGCCTCCTCAGGACGGTGGGCCGATGAGGGGCACGGTGCCGTCGGCCACCGTGGCGATGCCCATCCCGCGAGCGTCGGTCGACGCTGCCGCGCCCGTGCCGACCGGACTGTATGTGGGGGAGGCGTCGCAGTGGCTGTCGGCATCGACGGGACGGATCGCGCTGGACGGCTACTCCTGGATGCAGGCGGTCCACTGGGTCGCCGGATCAGGGCTCTACGAGCCGCGGCGGTACCGCTCGCACGGGCCGCGCTCCTTCGGGCCGACGACCGTGCGCGTCGCCCAGGAGCTCGCGCAGCTCTCACCTTGCCGTCCTGGGATCAGCTACCTGATGCGCCGAACTGGCCTGTCGGAGCGGTCCGTTGAGTACCACCTCGGGATGATGCGAGAGGCGGGGCTGCTCGCGTGGATCGTCAAGGGCACCCGGGTGTCCGGCGGGCCGGCACAGGTCAGCGAGTTCGCGCGGATGATTCCTGCGCAGTTCGATGTGGCTCTGGGCATCCGTACGGTGCAGCGGGACGAGACCGCTCCGGCCTACACGCGGGCGGTCTCCGGGTTCGGCGAAGCCGGTCGGGAGCTGATGGCGAAGCTGGCGAAGAAGGCGGCCCGGAAGGTACGCCGCCCGCGGCCGAAGTCGTCCTCGAAGCGCCCGACGAAGGCCTCGGGCAGGGGAGTTGAGCAGCGGTCTGTGACCGCTGTTTCTCATGAGGTCCGTTGCACCCCAATGCAGGTGGGTACCTCAGCGTCTTCTTCTGCAGGTACTACTTCCTTCCCCCCTGAGAGCAAGCTCGCAAGCGGGGAAGCCAAGTCCCACACCCCGACGAAGTCCAAGGCCAGCAGAAGCGGTCGCCGAAGCCTGAACACGGTGGGACGCCGCTACCAACTGGCGCGGGAGCTCACCTTGGAAATTGACTGGCTGCGAGGCTGCTCGGTGCCGCGGATCGCCTGGGTTGCCCGCAACGTCGCTGATGCCGGATGGACCGTGACCGACGTCAGGGCCTGGCTGCACGTACGCGGACAGGCAGCCGAGGTCCGCCGGGGCTCGGGGCTGCTCGCCGTGCTGCTCACCGGCGCGGAGAGAGTGCTGGACACCCCCCAGAAGCGGACCGCCGCGGTCGAGCAGTGGCGTGGCGCCCAGGAAGCGGCCCGCCGTCACCGCATTCAGCAGGTCCGCGCCCGCACCGAGCGATACGAAGGCGACTGGAACGCGCCTACCAGCCGCGCGGTCCTCCGCGAGGTCGATGCCGCGTTCGCGCAGGTCAGGGATGCGGCGACCGGCGGCCGCCGCCAGGCCGAGGTCGACGCCGCCGACGCAGTCCTCCCGCTGGAGCCGAGCGAGCAGGAGCTTGCCGAATTGCGCGCCGCCGCAGCGAGCGAGCTGATGCGGGGCGAGACCACGCACATTCGGTGCATGGACCCGCATATGGCGCTGGCCGTGTTCGGCGAGCGCCTGGTGGCCCGCGCCGCACAGCTCGATGCTGGCTCGCGCAGCTCGCTGATGACCTACGGACGCAGGTAGGGACGTCGTGAGCGAGCGGCGTGGTCGGAGCAGAAGGTCGCCCAAGGGGGCGGTGCGCACCAACCTCGAGTCCTACACTGAGGTTCTGCACCCGGGAGGGCGTCATGGCTTCGAGTACCGAGCCCGAGAACATCAAGCCGCGGCCGGACTACCCGCCCAAGACTCCGCCGCCGCCCAAGCGGCCGCCGTCCCCGCCCCCACCGGACCCGCCGCGCAGCGAAGCCGAGGCACTCCTTGCCGGGCTCCCCGTTCCTCAGCGCGCGCACCGGCGGCACGGACTGCCCGTGATGAAGAACCGGCAAGGCGCCTCATGGACCTTGGAAACGGGCGCGTGGATCCCGAAGAAGGCCGCCGGGCACGTCACCGATCGGCTCGCTACATGGGGTCTGCGCGCACCCGACACGCTCGGGGACGTCGTGCAGATGTTGGTGAGCACAGTCCAAGGAGACGGCGGCCGCCGGATCAGCGTGCACCTTTCTGAGCAGGACGGCCGTGCCCTGATCCTCGCCCTCAGCCACCAGGCGCCGACGACGCCGCTCGCAGACGAGGCCCTCGTCTCGCTCCGCGGTCTTGGCGCTGCCAGCTGTGGCACGGAGACAACAGCGGAGGGCCGGCAGATCTGGGCGCTCCTCGACCTCCCGCCCGCTGCGGCGTAGCACTGATTGACGGTCTGTGGGGTGGGCTCAAGCAGGTGCGGGCTCTGAGCAGGCGTCCTAAGGCCTGTCCTGTCGATCATCGGAGCCAGATGACTGCGGCGATGAGTGTGAGGCTGCCGCGGAAGATCACGGCGCGTTTGGCATAGCGGGTGGCGAGGTCGCGGTACTGCTTGAAGCGGGCGAGGCAGCGTTCCACGACGTTGCGTTCCCGGTAGAGAGCTCGGTCGAATCCCGGAGGCCGTCCGCCGCCGCTGCCTTTAGATGCCCGGCGCGCCCGCTGGTCGGTCCGCTCGGGGATGACATGACTGATGCCGCGCCGGCGCAGAATGGCGCGGGTGGAGTTATGGGCATAGCCCTTGTCCGCGATCAGCACGTCGGGGCGCTTGCGAGGGCGACCTGGACCCGGGGCGTTGATGCGGATCGCGTCCAGCACCGGCAGCAGTTGTGGGTTGTCCCCGACCTGTCCGGGTGTGAGAACGATCGACAGCGGCCGGCCCCGGCGGTCCACCGCGAGGTGGATTTTGGTGCTCAGTCCGCCGCGGGACCGGCCGATCGCCTCGGCTGGGGTGGCTGGGACGGCGCCCCCTCTGTGGCTCTGATCCGGGGAGGCGTTATGGATTCGAGCATCGAGCCCGAGGACATCAAGCCGCGGCCCGACTATCCGCCCAAGACCCCGCCCCCACCTAAACGGCCCCCGTCTCCGCCTCCACCGGACCCACCGCGTAGTGAAGCCGAGACTCTCCTGGCCGGCCTCCCTGTGCCTCAACGCGCGCATCAGCGGCCCGGACTGCCTGTGATGAGAAACCGGCAGGGCGCTTCGTGGACGCTGGAGACCGGAGCGTGGATTCCGAAGAAAGCCGCCGGGCACGTCAGCGACCGGCTCACCGCCTGGGGCCTTCGAGTACCCACCGCCGTGGACGAGGTCGTGCAGTTGCTGGTGACCACTGTCCAAGGAGACGGCGGCCGCCGGATCAGCGTGCATCTGTCTGAGCAGGACGGCCGGGCCCTGATTCTTGCCCTCAGCCACCAGAAGCCCGCGGCGCCACTCGCCGATGAGGTCTTGGCCGCGCTCGGCAGTCTGGGTGCGGCAAGCTGCGGCACCGAGACGACGGGCGAAGGCCGGCAGGTGTGGGCACTCCTCGACCTCATGCCCGCTGCGGCGTAGCAGGGCTGCTGATGCCTCGGCTGCGCGGACTTGGGTCGACCACGCCCTGCGGTTCGCCGGCGTCGACCGGGACGTCGATGGCGGGGCGGCTCAGGTCGATGCCCGTCGAGGGCCTGGGGGGGGGAATCATCTGAGTTGGTTCCTGACGTACGTTGACCCCACCGTCGGCTCCGTCAACCGCTACCGGCGCGCTGCGCGCCCGGCAGGGGATCTGGTCCATGTCCGTCCCCAAGGCCTCCCGGCGCGCGTACGGTGAGATGACGACCTGCCGGGAGGACCAGATGAGCGCGCAGCCCGACCACGCCCCCGTCACCACCTACGCCCCAGCGCCCGGGGCGCCGGCCGAACTCCTCGCCCAGCTCCGCGCCGACAAGCGCGCGGACACTTGGGTGCCCGCTTTCGAGCGCGCCTACGCTGCCGCCCTCGAGGAATCCCTGCGCACCTTCTCCCTGACCGGGCTCTACGAGGTCGTCCAGGAGTGGCAGGGCCTCATCGCCTCCGCTCCGGCGGTCGATGCGTTCGTCGCCTCCGGCTATGACGACAGCGACTTCATCGACATGGCGGAGCTCCGCGGCAGGCGTCGGTGACCGGACAGCCGTACGCGGTCCGCTTCTCCGCCTCGGCCGCGAAGGTTCTCGACGGTCTGCCCGAGCAGGTTGAGGACACGGTGTGGGACGTCTTGGACGCCGCTGCGGGCGACCCTTGGGGTTTCCGGCAGTTCAACGCCGACGACCCCGAAGGCGAGGACGTGCGCCACGCCTTCGTAGGCCAGCTCTCGCTTACCTACTGGGTGAACCGGCCTATGCGTAGCCTGTCCGTCCTCACCATCACCTGGCTTGGATAGAGAGCATCGGGCAGTCGGGCGCCAGCAGGGCGAATCATCTGACTTGGTTCCTGACGTACTTTGAACCTTCTCCGGTTCGGAGGAATCCGATCTATGGTGCCTCGTCGCCAGCAGGTGCGGCGGCCTGCGCGGCCTCCTGGAGGGCGAGGGCACGGTGCTTGATGTTGACTGCGGCGCCGATGTCGGCATGCGTGGTGTGGCCACAGCTGGTGCACGTGAACAGGTCGCGGGTGCGGCGGCTCTCGGCCTCGACGTGGCCGGGCGCATGGATGTTGCGCCGCACGTTGAAGCCGGCTGGCTGGAGGAATCACAGCGGCTGGCTCATATCCGCTACTACCGGGCCAGCCCGAAGGGCGTCAGGTAGGGCCCTGTATGCCGCCGTGCATCGTCCTGGGGGTCTTCTGCGGCCGTGTTCGTCGGTTTTGCCCGCGTCCGGGGCCTCGTTGGCGGCTGCTGCTACGGCTGCTCCTCCGGCGGCTCGGCGGCGGGGTCGGATGCCGGATCGGTGGACAGGTCTGTGGTTGGGGTAGCCCTCGGGGGCGTCCGGCGCCGGGGCGTCCTCCGGGGACCTCCTGTGTGAGGGCGTCCGGGTTCTGCTCGTCGTCTTCGTCGTTTCCGAACGGCTTGCCGCTCTTGGGGAGTGCCTTGATGGCGAGTCCGTATCTGGTCACTGCGGGGACAGTGCAGCACTGGCCGGGTTTGTGTCTCATACGGGGCAACGGCCGGTGCGGTTAGCGTGTTGAGCATGGACGACCAAGAGGCACGTGTGCGGGAGATCGAGCGGCGTCAGATAGACGATGCCTGGCGGCGAATTGAGGCATGGCTTCAGCTAAGAGCTCCTGCGACGTTTGGGAACTTGCTGCCGGGAGCTTCCGAAGCGGATCTCGCGGAACTCCAGGAGTCGCTGGGGGTCCGTCTGCCTGTCGGGCTGAAGGCAGTGTGGGGCCGGAGTGCGGGGTTCGGTCCGGACTGGCCGCCTGGTTTCATGCCGGGCGGTTCTGTCCTGCTTTCATTCGAGATGATCCGCCGCGTATATGAGGAGCGCATGATTCTGCTGCGGCGTCATGAGGAGGCACAGAAGCGGAAGGGTGCCGTCGAAGACGAAATTCCGCTGTGGCGGGCCTCATGGATTCCGTTTGCCGGCTTGGATTCGGATGCGGTGTCTGGATTTTGCTTGGATGCGGAGAGTGGGAAAATCTGGTCCTACAACGAGACCCGGGAGCGCGAGGTTCAGTTCGAGTCGCTCATGGACTTGGTCGAGGAAATGGCTGATGTCCTTGATATTCCGTCACTCGCGAGCGAGGTCAAGGTCGGGTTGATGAATGGTTTTTTGGTTTGGGGTGTGCCGCAAGATCCGGGCGAGCGCGCGGCTTGGGTGGCTCTCAGTCGATAACGAGGTGGGGCCCCGGGAGACTCCAGGGTCCATCGGGCCGCACGCCGGTAGGTGCTGCGCAGCCGCCGTGTCAGGGTAAGTGGACGTCTCATTAGGCGCATCGACGTGCGTCTGGTCGTGCTGCTGGTTGAGGCGAGTCACCGGGGCAGGCAAGTAGACGGGTTTGCTGTTGGTGAGGTGGCTGACGAGCTAGCCTCCGGTAGTGGGGATATTGATGCGCTTTGCGGCTCGGGTTAGCCGTCTGAGGAAGGGGCAGTCCAAGGTCGTCTTGGTGTTGTCCGGGGAGTACCGGCGTCCGTTTGAGGGGGAGCGGATCTGGCGAACGGTGCGTCGAGGCGTACGCATCGCAGATGCCTTGGGCTCGAGCCCGCCGGACGTCTGGATCTACGGGGCCGACTGTCAGCGCCTCCCGGCGATCAAGAGCGGCTCTCTCGAGGCGTGGATCGCGGACTGGGCCGTCCTGGCGAGGAGCCCTGTATTCGGCAAGTCCAGCGAGGACGGCAATCCGCTGGCCCGTTCGATAGGGGAGTACGGGCTGTTCAAAGGCGGCAGTGTCGCCAGTGCGATGGAGGTGCTGCGGGAGGAGTATGGAGGCTCCCGCGTACCGGTCCTTGTGCTCTTCCACGTGGAGTCGATGGTGGGCGAGGACAGTCGTGTCGCCAGGCAGTTGGAGGAGGCGTCGGGCAAGCCGCTGTTCTGGCAGTTCCTCGCCCAGCTGGACGAGATGTCCTGGTCGGTGCTGGACCGCTTGGACGACGTGCGCCGGGAACGCCCGAGCATCACGAACGCGCACTACAACAACTCGTGGGACATGGACAGATCAGTCGGCATGGACACGTTCCAGCAGTACGGGATGATCAAGCCCTATGCGCGCTGGGTGAGGGAGTCGCGCCGGCGGACGCTGGGGTGATCCGTGCTCTCCGCCGTGACCCTGCGGTAGCAGATCAGGATTGCGGCGATGCCGACAAAGGCGAGGAAGTGCTCGGCCTTGCGCTCGTAGCGACGGTGCAGACGACGACAACCATTTTGCCAGGACATTGTCCGCTCGACGCCCCAGCGGTGACGTCCCAGACGATCGGAGGGTTCGATGCCGCGGCGGGCGATGCGCGGCGTGATCTGCCGGCGGCGGAGCCATCGGCGCAGGTGGTCGAAGTCATAACCCTTGTCCGCGTGGAGTTTGGCCGGGTGGCGTCGTCGGGGCCCGAATCGAGAGCGGATTGGTGGAATGCCGCGCATCAGCGGGATCAGGGCCTGGCTGTCGCGGAGGTTGGCGCCTGAGATGCCCACGGAGACCGGCAGACCGTTACGGTCACAGATGACGTGGGCCTTCGATTCGAGCTTGCCGCGATCGGTCGGATTCGGTCCGGTCAACGGCCCCCTTTGACCGCACGAACACTGACGGAGTCGATTGCGCACCGCGACCAGTCCAGTCCGCCGCGTCCGCCGAGCTCGTCCAGTACCAGGCGTTGCAGCTTGCCCCACACGCGAGCTCTGCTCCACTCGGTGAAACGGCGATGCGCAGTTGTCCCGGACGGCCCGAAGCCTGGTGGCAGTTGCCGCCACGTGCAACCTGTCGTGGCCACGAACACGATGGCGGTCAACACCTGCCGATCCCCATACCGGCGTCGTCCTCCACCTTGGGGTCGTACCGGCGCCGCCGGAACCACCTGCTTGAAGAGCTCCCACAACCTGTCCGGCACAAGCCTCTCCACCATCGCCATCACGATATCCAGCTTAGAGGTTGTCTCACGTGGTGAGTTTGGCGAGTTTCTTGTAGCAGGTGAGAGCTGCGGCGAGGCCCAGGAAGGCGAGGAAGTGGCTGCCCTTGCGTTCATAGCGAACGGTGAGACGGCGGTAGCCGAACAGCCAGGCGATCGACCTCTCGATCTTCCGGCGGTGTCGACCGAGCCGCTCGCCGGACTCGATGCCCGGGCGCGCGATGCGCGGGATGAGTCCTCGTGAGCGGAGCCAGGCGAGGTGTTCGGCGGAGTAGTACGCCTAATAGGCGTCGAGGGCTGGGAGTTGGATCAGCTCTGGGCAGGGGTCGAGCGAGATGTCTTGCTGTATGCCGCGCCTTGAGTGCTTCGACAAGAGCGACACGTGCGCGACCCCTGCCGCTCGCAAGTCGACCGCCGTAGCGTGCCGTGGTTCGAGCCGTTCCCAGGGCTACCTCTTGATCAGCCGGAGTCGTGGAGCTCTTCACGAGAGCGAGGAGCCTGAGAACAGCTGGGGCCACGGACGGCTGATGGGGTGGTGCGCCGACGAGCGCTTCTATTAGGTCGCCGAGTGGTCCTGCCGCGGCTCGAGGCCAGCGGTCAGCGAGGTATCGAAAAGAGGCGCGCATGCAGGTGACCTGCGGAATCGACTGGGCCGAAGACCATCACGACGTGGCGGTGCTTGACTGCGACGCTCGTCTGCTCGGCAAACTCAGGGTCAGCGACGACGCGATGGGCTTCCAGGACCTGCTCCGTCTGCTGGCCGAACACGGAGACACCCCCGACGATCCGATCCCGATCGCGATCGAGACTTCGCGCGGACTCATGGTGGCCTGTCTGCGGGCTTCCGGGCGTCAAGTGTTCTCGATCAACCCCATGGCCGTGGCACGCTACCGAGACCGGCATTCCGTCTCCCGCAAAAAGTCCGACCACCAGGACGCCGTCGTGCTGGCGAACATCCTGCGGACCGACGCAGAGCTCCACCGGCCTCTACCGGACGACACCGAGCTGGTCAGGGCGATCGCCGTCCTCGCCAGAGCCCAGCAGGACGCGGTCTGGGACCGCACTCGGACACACAATCGTCTGCGCTCGCACCTGCGCGAGTACTACCCGGCAGTCCTTGAAGCATTTGCCGAAAAGCGCGAGAAGCTGCTGGCTCGAGAAGCTCGAGCGATCCTGGCGATCGCGCCCACGCAGGCCCAAGCCGCCAAGCTCGCCCGCACCAAGCTCAAAGCCGTGGTCACGCAGGCCGGCCGCCAGCGCCGGATCGAGGCCGAGACCGACCGCCTGCTCGAAGTCTTCCGCCGGACCTGGCTTCGCCAGCCAGCTCTGGTGGAAACGGCGATGGGACACCAAACACTTGCCTTGCTCGCCCAGCTCGAAGCCGCCTGCAGGTCCTGTGACGAGCTGGCAAGCGCCACCGAGGAACTCTTCTTCCAGCACCCCGACGCGGAAATCATCACGAGTTTCCCGGGGCTCGCCGCGCTGACCGGCGCCCGTCTCCTCGCCGAAATCGGCGACGACCGCACCCGGTTCGACACAGCCCGCGATCTGAAGGCATACGCCGGAAGCGCCCCCGTGACCCGCGAGTCCGGAAAAAGCCGCCGCGTCAGCCACCGCCGGATCAAGAACAGCCGCCTGGCCGCAACCGGCCGGCACTGGGCTTTCGCCGCACTCACTGCCTCAACCGGCGCCCACGACCACTACAACCATCGGCGAAAGACCGGCGATCGCTACTACGCAGCTCTCCGGAACCTCTTCAACCGCATGCTCGGCCAGCTCCACCACTGCCTGACCACCCGCCAGAGGTTCAACGAAGCGATCGCATTCGCCCCACCCAAACCATCACCACTCACCGCAGCTGCTTGACCCGATAGCTGCATGGGGTGTCTTGTCGGCGCGGACCTTGGCCGGTCGCCGTCGTCGTGGCCCGCGCCGGGAGCGTATGGCGGGGAGGCCCAGGAGCAGCGGCTTGAACGCCTGGCTGTCATGCACGTTCGCACCAGACACTGCGACAGCCAGCGGGATGCCCTGCGCTTCGGACAGCACATGCAGCTTGCTGCCCTTCTTGCCGCGATCGACCGGGTTCGGCCCGGTCAGCGAGCCCCCCTTTTCGCACGGACGGACGCGGCGTCGATGATCGCTGAAGTCCAGTCCAGCGCACCTCTGGCACCGAGTTCGTCCAGGACCGCCCGGTGCAGCCGACGCCACAGACCGGCCCTGGTCCACGCCGCGAACCGGCGATGCGCGGTGGCAGGCGAAGTGCCGAACGTCGGCGGCAGATACCGCCAGGCGCAACCACTGGTCAGCACGTACACCACCGCCGTGAACACCTTCCGATCCGCCACCGGTACCGTCCCGCCACCCTGCGGTCTGGGCCGGAACGGTGGTATCAGTGGCGCGGCAATCTCCCACAGCCCATCGGGGACCAGGTCCCGCGCAAGATCCACAGCCATAGCGAACGATCATGCCCCACGTGGGGCCTGTGGCCCGTCCTCGGGGCAGTGTGGGAATAGCAGTTGGCCATCGAGCCCCACGACTTCTAACCTGCACAAATGACCGAAGATGGCGCCGCGGTACGCGTGGGGGACACTGGACTGCGACCGGTCCACCTGCTCTTCTCCGAGCTGGCAAGACCGTTCGGGGACGACCCCACACTCGACTTCGTCGTGAAAGCTCGCGGGCAATGGGTCAGTGTCGAGACCCTGGTTCGGACCTGGGACGGCGACGGCCTCGACACCTTCCTCTCCTCACTGGCCGAGGATTTCCGCGGCTGGGAAGGCGCGCGCGCCTGGCGCTCTCTGGAACGCGACCTGACGATCTCAGCGGAACACCACTCGGGCGGCTACGTACACTTGACGTGGGGCATCCACGATCGGCCTCCGTCCGAGGAGTGGCACTTCGAGACCACCACCGTGCACGCGGCCGGCGAGGAGATGCAAAACCTCGCCGCCGAGCTCCACACGTTCCTCACGAGCACGGTCGAGTAGCTGGTGCAACACCACGTGAGACAACCTCTTAGTTTTGGGCCAGTTGAGATGTCCTCTTATTCGCGTGCGTCTACGGTCGCCACTCTTCGCGGTAGCCGGGCCGGTCCGCAAAGGGCAGGGCTGCCAGCTTCAGCAGCTTCTCCACTTTGTCGGCGTACCACCACGGGGTGTCGGTGGAGTCCAGTTCGGCGGCCAGGAAGCGCAGCGCCTCCCGCTTGGCGTCGATCTCGCGCAGCACCCGCGCCGGATCATGCGCGGCGACGAACGAGGCGTTGAGGTAGCTCTGGCGGTCACCAGGCATGCCCGTTGTCACAACGCATGCTTCGCCCGGACCGGGGGCCCCGCGTAGACAGCCTCCTCGGAGTACGGCTCACCGAGGGGCGGGTGGGGCCGGTCTGGCTCGTGCCGCCAGGGCCCCGGTACTGCCCACCTTGCGGTGCGCTCGTCCATGTCGAGCTGCTCGCCGAGCCACTGCACGAGACCATCCACCGCTACGCCTCCGGGTTCGCCAGGTCGGTCCGCTGCCCCTGCCGCTTCTGTCGCCCACGGAAGTACGGTCCGGCGAGCCGCCAGTCCACCGCCTTAGAGCGGCCCACCGGGACAACGGGCGGGAAGTCCGGGTCCTCGCGCGCAAGCTGCGACACCCGCTGATGACTCAGGCAGGTCCGCCATGGAGCGTACCCAGCAGAAGCCCATCACCGAAGCCCCTCCGGCCAGCAAGGCCCACAACCGCGCCGCGCTCGTCGCCCGCGCCCTCGGCCTCCCCACCAACTGGAAGCCCGACGAGCACCTCGGCGAGACATTGCACTTCCTCACCGTCTGGACGCAGCACGAGCTGAACAGGCTCTACATCCGCGTCGGCGGCACCGTCACCCATCAGCTCGTCACCCGCACCTCCGACGACGGCGCCACCACGTGGCCCGCCACCGAGATCACCCTCACCGTCCACGTGCCCAACGTCGGCGACGTCCAGATCGTCACCGACTGGGACGCCGACAGCGGCGGCACCGACCTGCCGATCATGCGGCACATCCCCGCCGCCGAGCTGATCGCATGAGCGAGCAGCAGTCGCCCAAGCCTCGGCCCAACCCGATCGTCAGCGAGCCCGCGACCCCGGCCGCCTGCGCCCGCGACTACCAGGCGGGCGCCGCCGACCGGCACGCCAGCGAGAAGCGCGACGCAAAGGCGAGGCGCTAATGCCCAGGTTCTGCCGCCGCCGAGAAGGCCACCGCGCCCGTGTCGCCCGCGACGGGGACCGTGCCGGGCAGCCGTTCCGCGGCCGTCGCGACTGGACCTGATCGCCCACTGACCGGCCGGGCGCCGTTACGTCCCCCGGGCGGGCCCGGCCTCCTCGCGGAGCACCCCCGCACAGCTCGACGCCTTGGTGTCCTCCCCGCCGACGCGGGGATGCTCCGATTGCCCGTGAGGTGGGACGCCAGTTGGCGCGGGACGCCGAGCCGAAGCGCCTGCATCACCGGCTGGCCGCCCGGGCCGCCAAGGTCATGGTGTGCGACATCAAGGATCCGGGCCGTTGGCTGCTCGGCTTGGCCCTGCCCTGGTGGGGTTGCGGGCTGCAGGACTGAGAGGCGGGAATCATCTGGCGCACCGGCGAGGACTGGGTCATCTGCGAGGAGAGCCTGCAGGACAAGCTGACGGCCTGTCTGCGCCAGCAGCGCGTGGAGGCCGGACTTTGCCCTGATCACGGCATCGCACCTCATTCTGCGGGCCGTTGCAGCCGCTGTGAGCTTGACCAGCTCATCGCCCATCCACCGATCCCGGCACCGCGGGGGAACGGCGAGCCCGTCCTCGAGTCGGTGCAGCGCGAATCCTGCGGTGAGTGCCGAGTCCGGATCCTGCTGACGGGGCCGGCGCTCGTCGACGGCTGGTGCACGCCGGAACGAGCAGGGCGCCACGTCGTGGTCCCAGCGCCCGCCTCCGCGGCCGCAAGCGATCCGAGGGCGTGTACCGGGGGTGATGTCCAGGACCCGTGCACGCGCCCGCCGCTCCCAGGCCGCGGCATCTGCCTGCGCCACCGCTCTCACGAGTTGGTGGCCGGAGCGGCCTGAGTGGCAGTCAGGCCGCGGGAGGAAGGTCTGATCGCCTGTATACCGGAGGGGGTGTTCACGAGTGGCGGTGACCTGGTGAGGTGCAGGGCACCAGGAGATCGCTTCCCGTTTTCAGGTAGGTCGTTTCCCGTTCTGCGGCAGACTTCTGGTGGACAAGGTGAGGCGGCGGCGCACGAGGTCGACCTTGACGATCCGCACGGTGATCTCTTCGCCCTCGCTCACGATCTGGCCGGGGTCCTCGACGGGCTCGTCACGGAACTCGGTGTTGTGCACCAGGCCCTCGACGCCGTCGGCGATGCGGACGAAGGCCCCAAACGGAATCAGCTTGGTGACCTGCCCGGTCGTGACACTGCCCGCCTGGTCCGCGAAGGGAACGAGCGGGTCCTCTTGGAGAGCCTTCAGCGATAGTTGAACCTGTCCACGCCGGGTGTCTACGTCGATGATCTCGCCTACGACCCGCTGGCCGGCCGTGACGGCGTCTGCGGGATGGTCGATCCACCGCCAGCTCAGTTCGGGGACCCTGATGAAACCGGTGCACTGATCGACCGGTTCGCCGTCGAGGTTCACGAACACACCGAAGGTGTGGACGCTCTGCACCTGGCCCTGGTGTGTTGCGCCGCGTCGAAGCCCGAGAAGGAACGCTCGCAGAGCCGGGTCCTCGCACGCTGAAGCGGAGGCCCAGACGCGCTCCTGCTGCCAGTCCACTGCTATCACTTCGAAGGTGAGCTGCTGCCCGATGCTCACAGCTTCGGATAGATGCCCGATGGCTTTGCGGGTCAGATCACCACAAGGGATACGCCCCACTGCTTTCCTGGCGCCGGAGAACCCATCCAGTTCGACGAGCACCTCCCGGTCCTCGATGCTGATGGCGCGGCCGGTACGGACTTCGCCGGCTCGTATGGTGTTCAGGAAGTCCTTCAGGGGCTCGCTCGGCAGGGGTTCGGTCACGGCCGGAAGACGTGCTGCCCCGGCCGATCAGACTCCGAGACCGCAGAGAGATCGCGGAGCGAGTCCAGCGCAGCGCCAGCAGCGGGCGAGCAGAACTCGATCGCCAAGCGGGTCCTCTTTCCCAAGATGTCCGGGGTTGTATCGTCCGCGCACGCCTGACGGTCCTCTGTCGAGCCACGTCGACGTCCTGTGGGGGGAGCGCCGTCTACGGCATTCTGTGGGAGCGGAGCTGACGGTAGGGGACAGGTGAGGGGAAGGATCCGCTCAGAAATTTGCCCGGTGAGGTGGGTGCCGGTGAGGGCGGCTTCGGTGAGCCAGGCGGCGGCGGTCAGTTGGTCGACCGGGCCCTACAGTTCGCCGGCGTCGACGGGGACGTGAACGGCGAGGCGGCTCAGGTCGATGCCCTGAGCTCCCGGGCCCAGGGGGCCGCTCATGTCGCTGTGGGTGGCGAGGGTCAGGGCGGGGAGCCGGGTGGCGGCGGTGGCCTTCTTCTTGCGGAGTTTCTTGTTGGCGAGAACCTTCTGCACCCAGCCGGAGGGCTTGGGCCGCAGCTTTTTGCTGAATGTGAGGGTCAGCTCCTGGCCTTCTTGGGGGCTCAGCGAGGGGACCGTGACCAGGGTGGCGGTCTCGGGCCGGGAGGCGAGCAAGTCCGCGACGGTACCGGGCAGGGCGAGCCAGCCGAGGTCGGTCAGTTGGTCGATCAGTTCCTCGGGCTCGTCTAGGCCCAGGGTGGTGATGTCCTGGCCGGCGACGTTGCCGGTGCCGGTGTGGGCGCAGCGCAGGGTCAGCGGGAGTACCAGCAGTCGTGCCTGCGCACCCGGGATGGGGGTGTGGTCGGCGACGCGGGCGAGAACGGCGCGTACGTGTTCCCAGTGCGCGGGCAGGGGGAGCAGCCGGTCGGGGCTTGGTCCGTCGTCTGTGGGAGTGACGGTGATGCCGCCGGTGCGCTGTTGGTGCTTGAACAGGGCGGCTTCGGCGGCTTGTTCGGCGCGGCGGGCGTCGAGGCGCAGGTTTCGATGCCGGTGACGTCGGCCCAGGTGGTGAAGGCGCGTGCTTTGCGCTGCTGGAGGCTGGCTAGGTGGGCGAGGCCGGGGGCTGGGAGCTTCTGGTAGGCGTGGAAGAGGTCACCGAGTTCGACGAGCTCGTCTCTGAGAGCTGCGGGCTGCAGGTCGTTGGGGATGACGCGCTTGGCGACGTCTTCTGCTTCGTGCGGCGGCGCTCTGTCTACCGCCGGACCCGTCGAGTGCACAGTTGCCGGTCGTGATGCGGGGACCGGGTCGGCACTGGTGACATCGGAGGGTTGGTGGGAGAAGTGCGGGGCGATGGCGCTCTCATCAGAGTGCGGGCTGATGTCTGGGTCTCGAGGCGTCGGGAGTGATGTTGCGGTGGCGATGGTCCGAGCTCCGGGGGTGGCGGCCGCGCAGCAGGTGCAGCACTCGAGCACCTGCCACCAGCGCCCTTGCCGGTCGGTGAGGACGGCCAGGAAGACCGGCCCGCCGCACCGCCAGGCCTCACCTCGCCCGCGCTGGGCCGGTGTGTCGGGTAGATGGGTGCGACAGTCCTGCGCCCGGCACGCACACGACGCCTGCACCCACGGCGAGGAACCAGCGCGCAGGTGGGCCTTGATGTGGGCGACGGCGGCGGCGCGGCCGGGTGGCCGCGGTGGGGTGACGCTGCTCGCGGCAGGCAGGTCGGCAGCACGAGATCCGCTCCTGCGCGCTGTTCCGGCCGACGGGTTCCAGCCGTACGGTCCAGCACGGCACCCTGATTACCTGTTCTCAATTTGCGCGAAACTGTTGGGATCTTACGAACGTGCATGTCGACCGTCGAGGTGGTCAGTCCGAGGCTTGGCTTGATTAGCACCGAGTCGAGTGTGATCCGCTCCGTCGAGTTCGGCGAGCATAATGCTGCGTTCCATCGCCTCATGGCGCGGGGTGCACTTGGCATTCCTATCCGTACCCTTGTGCAAGTGGTTGAAACTTTGCTGCACATGCATGAGTTCTTGCATAATTTCTGAACTATGTTGCGCCGATGATGGCTGAGGATGATGCTCCTGTGTCATGTGCATACGGGACATGCAAATACGCAGGGGCAGTTCGGCACGGCCGGCGCTCGTACCCAGGGACCCGGGCCGTGTCGCAGCGACAGGAACAACCGCATGAGTGGCGAGCGACGCGCTGTGGTGACGGGGGGAGCCGGCTTTCTCGGCTCCCACATGTGCGACCGGCTCCTTGCCGAGGGCTACGCGGTCGTCTGCGTGGATGATCTGAGCACGGGCAGGTTCTCCAACATTGGTCACCTCGAAGGCCATTCCGACTTCACCTTCCACCAAGCCGACGTCTCCCGAGAACTGGTCGTCGACGGGCCGGTCACCGACGTGCTGCACATGGCGTGCCCGGCCTCGCCCGCCGACTACCTGAGGCTGCCGCTGGAAACGATGCTGGTCTGCTCGGCCGGCACCCACAACGCCCTGCGACTGGCGAAGCGCCACGGGGCCCGCTTCCTGCTGACGTCGACCAGCGAGGTCTACGGCGACCCGAAGGTCCACCCGCAGCCGGAGAGTTATTGGGGCAACGTCAATCCGATCGGCCCGCGTGCCGTCTACGACGAGGCGAAGCGCTTCAGCGAAGCGCTCACCGTCACGTTCCGCCAGCGCTACGAGACGGACACACGCATCGCCCGGATCTTCAACACGTACGGGCCCCGCATGAGGGTCGACGACGGCCGGATGATCCCCACCTTCATCTCCCAGGCACTGGCCGGTCTTTCCTTGACCGTGGCCGGCGACGGCTCCCACACCCGCTCGTTGTGCTACGTCGACGACATGATCGACGGACTGTGGGCTCTCCTGACGGCGGCGGGCGAGCCGGGGCCCGTCAATCTCGGCGGGTCTGAGGAGCTCAGCGTGGCCGAGACAGCCCGGTTGATCATCCGCACGACCGGCTCCGACTCCGTCCTCACCCATGTCCCGCTGCCGCAGGACGACCCGGCCCTACGCCGCCCCGACACCACCCGCGCCGCCACGCAGTTGGGCTGGCAGCCCCGGATCGGGCTTGAGGAGGGACTGCGCCGGACCCTCGACTGGTTCGTCGCGGCGCCACTCGCCGAGGCGGTGAGCGGCTGATGACCGTCCACGGTCCCGCGGCGGCAGCAGTCGGTGAGGTCGAGATGAGGAGCTGGTTGTCCTCCGTCTCGGTCGTGGTCCCGACTCTGGGGCATCCCGACGCGGTACGTCGGCTCCTCGACTCGCTGCGCGCCGCCGTCGCCGCACTGCCTCGCGGCAGGGAGGCCGAGCTGCTGATTGTGGACGACTCCCAGGGCGCCGATCTCGCGGACATCCAGAAGGCGTGCCACGCCACGGGAGCCGTCTACCTCAGGGGACCGCGCAACGTCGGCGCGAAACGCAACACCGGCGTGGCCCGCTCCCGGTTCCCCCTGGTGTTGTTCGTCGACTCCGACTGCGTGGCCACACCTTCCCTGCTCAACGACCACATCGACGCGCACAACGAGCACCGGGCGACGGACGGCGAGAGCATCGCGGCGGTCGCGGGACCGACGGTGGTCGACGGTGCCGCGCAGGCGCCCGCCTGGCGCACGGTCCAGCACTCTGTCGTGGTCAACGCCCCCTGGAACTGGCCCCTTCACTACGACCGCCTGTGGTGGGGAGCCACCTCCAACCTGTCGGTCCGCAAGGATGTGTTCGAGCGCATCGGGGGTTTCGACGAACACCCTTACACGGTCGTGGGCGGCGAGGACGTGGACTTCGGGGTGCGGCTGCACGCCGCGGGGCACCGAACCCTCGGCGACCCGCGTGCCGTAGTGATGCACGCCACGGACGGCATCACGAAGCTGTCCCAGTTCCACCGCAAGCTCTTCCTCTACGGCCGTGCCTGCGTCTACAACTGCGTGCGCCAACCGGAGCATGCCGGGTGGTCGTTCAACCCGGCGAGCGCCTCCGGAGCGCTGGCAGTCACTGCCGTGCTGCTGCCCGGGGCACGCCGCACAGCCGCAGGCGCCGCGGCGGCCGTTCTGGCGGGATGCTTCGTACGGGACACCGTGAAGCTGCTCCGGCGTTCCCGGCCCGCGAACGGCATGGCCGGAGGCCGGGCGCTGAGGTCCGCCGTGGCGGCCACCAGCGTCGACTGGAGCTACCACCTCGGCATCGCCCGGGAGGCCGTAGTCCGCGGGCGGCCACTGCTGTCAATGAAGCGCTTCGACTACTTCCCGCCGCACCTGTTCCGGCCGGCCGCCGCGGCAGGCGCGCCCAGTGACCCCAGTCGCCAAGAGAGGAACGCTTCATGACGCCGCACGCCCGACTCGTCCTGCAAACCGGCACCCAGGGCTACGGGATCCTGGGTCGCCATGCGGAGAACGATCTGGAAGGCACCCTCGACGCCGTCCTAGAGGCGGGTTACGGCGGCCTGGAGATCATGTCGTCCCTGCTGGGGGACCGGCCCCGCCTCCGGGACGCCTGCGCGGAGCGCGGCCTGGAGCTGACCGCTCTCCACCTGTTCTGGCAGGAACTGGACGACTTCGACTGGAGCGTGCTGACCGAACTCGGCGTGAGCCGGCTGATCCTCTCCGGACTGCCGGTGGCGAGCGAGGAACAGACCCTCGGCTGCCTGACGGCGCTGCGCCGACACAGCGCCCGTGCCCGCCGCGAGGGAGCCCAGATCCTGCTCCACAACCATGCCGAGGAAGGCATCCCGCTGCCCGGGGGGAGCACCCCCTTCGAAATCCTGGCCGCCGAGACAGACGAGAAAGAAGTGGGTTTCGTCGTCGACCTTCACTGGGCCGCCGTCGCCGGGGACACCGCGCGCATGCTGAAGGCCACGGCAGGACGTTGCGACTATCTCCACATCAAGGACGGCCTGACCGCCGATCCGCAGAACCCGCGCTCCTTCGACCTGGGAACCGGTGAGGTCGACCTGCTGGGGGGATGGCAGCAGGCCCTCGGCGCGGGCCATGTGGACATCGCCGTCGTCGAACGGGCCATGCCCGCACCAGACATGCGGGCAGCCCTGCACCACGACGCCGACTTCGTCCGCTCTCTCTTCGCATCGCGAGACGAGGCCGCCGAATGAGACACGAGCCGGTCAATATCGCCCTCGTCGGCTGCGGAGCCATCGCGGAACTCGGCCACGCCCCCGCGCTGTCGGCACTCACGAGCGAAGCCCGGGTCACGAGCGTCGTCGACACGGCCGCCCACCGCCGGAACCTTCTGGGAGATCGCTTCGGCGTACCGGCCGCCCGGCGCCACCGCGACGTCGACGCCCTGGTGGCCGCGGACGACCCCGTCGACCTGGCGGTCCTCGTCCTCCCGCCCCGTGCCACCCCGTACGCCCTGTCCACGCTGCTCGACTCGGGCACCCGGGTCCTGGCTGAGAAACCGATGACGACCGACGCCGTCGAGGCCGCTCTGATCGCCGGCCGCACACCTCGCGACCAGCTCGGTGTGGTCCATAACTACCTCCACCGCAGCGATGTCCGCGACGCCCTGGCCCGGCTGCGGGAGGGACACGCCGGGCGGGTTCGCTTTCTGCGCCTGGAACAGCCCGACAGCGGCCACTTCCCCGGCGCCGGGGACAGCCCCGACTGGCGACGCAGCGACGTCGCGGCGGGCTGCCTCATCGACAACGCCTACCACTGGGTGTACGTCGCGACCGAACTGGCGGCCGCTCCTGTCGCCCGGGTGACGGCCCGCACCGCACGTCTCGAACCAGGCGCAGCGGTGGACCTGGCACTGGTCCTGCTGGAACACACCAATGGTGTGGTCAGCAGTGTGCAGACGTCGTGGTGCGCGCCATCGGCGGCGCCCGTGCTGGAGGTGCACACCACGCGTGGAACGCTGCGTCTGGACGGTGACTGTGGGCCCTGCACGGCGCTTCCGCCCACGGCATTCGTCTCCACCACGGCCGGCCAGACGGTCGCGGAGCCGTCGTACACGGCTTTCTATCGAGAGGTGCTCGCCGCGCTGCGTGCGGGCCGTGCCTTCGCTGCGTCCGCCGACGACTGCGCGACCGTCCTGCGGGTGCTGGCCGCCGCCGACACGGCCGCCGCCACCGGCGCCAGCGTGCCGGTGGACGATCCGGTTGCCTCTCGACAGGCCCCCTGAGCCGCGCGCCCGGCAACTCGCCCGCAGGCGGCCGATTCCCGCCCGGCCGCCCCGAGGGCTCCGCAGCCCCTGCCCCCGTATGACGTGCGGCCGACCCGCCCCACTCGCCGACCGACAAGGAGACCTCCGCCGCCATGCCAGACACTCCGCCCCCTCCGCAGACTCCGCCCGCGGACGACGCACTGACCGTGGCCGTCTGCACGGTCGGACGCCCGGCACTCACCCGCGCCCTTTCCATGATCGTCGCCGGGGACACCAGCACCATCCACGAGATCATCGTCGTCGACAACACGGCGGGGACGCTGGACCGGGCCCACGTCCACGACGCCTGTGCCCCCGTGCACGCTCGGATCCTGAACGGCAGCGGACCCGCCTCCGTTGGACGCAACCTCGCGTTGTCCCACGCACAGACCGACGTCGTCCTGTTCCTCGACGACGACTGTCTGCCGGATCCCGCGTGGGCCAAAGAGATGGCCCACTACATGGCGAGCAACCCCGGCCTCGCCGCCGCCTTCGGAAAGGTCGTCCCGGTGCCCGTCCCCGGATGGGAGCTGCGCACCGCCTACCTTCCCCGCCTGGGTGAGAACGCCTGGGGCGTCGTGCAGGGCGAGGACGGTGAGCGATGGTGCCCTGCCGTCTCTGCCCCGAGCTGGACCCCGGGCCCCGTGCGGGGCGAGCCGACCGTCCCCTGGTGCGTCGTCGGCTCGTCCAACAACCTGGCACTGCGTCGTAGCCGGTTGCCCGAAGGCCGCCCCGCCTTCCTCCCGCACCTCGGCCCGGGCACCGGCGCCGGATCTGGCGAGGACACCGAACTGGGCTACCTGCTGATGCGTGAGGGCCGGGGCGTCGCCTACGCCCCGTGGGCCCAGGTGCAGCACGACTCGTGGATGAGCCCGGCCTCGACCGAACCGGCGCACCGCGGCTACATCCGGGGCAACGTCGAGGCTCTCGGCCATCACGCCGTCCGCGGCGACCAGCACGCCGCGGGGCTGCTGGCCGCCTACCTCGGTCACTTCCGCGCCGACAACGGCTTCGGGCTGACCGAGTTCGGTGAGGTCCTGGAGTGGGCGTACGGATCCTTCACCGGTGGTTCCCCCCGCGCACCCCTGCGCAAGTCCGATCTGAGCTGACAGCCGTCCCGAGGAATGGAGGACATACGCGATGACCGACCACATCCCGGCACTGCGCTGGGGCGTCCTCGGCGCGGCCCGCATCGCCGAACACTTCACGCTGCCCGCCATGGCCGCCTCCCCGCGAGCCACCGTCCGGGCCATCGCCTCCCGCCGCCCGGAGGCCGCGCAGCGCCTCGCCAGCCCGGCACGCGCCTACACCTCCTACCAGGCGCTGCTCGACGACCCCGCGGTCGACGCGGTCTACATCGCGCTGCCCAACGCCCTGCACGAGCCCTGGACCCTCGCCGCGCTGGACGCGGGCAAGCACGTGCTGTGCGAGAAACCCATGGCCACGACTGTCGAGGAGGTCCAACGGATCGCGGCCGCGGCGCGCGAGGCGGACCGGACCGTCGCGGAAGCCTTCATGTATCGCACGCACCCCCAGTTCGCAGCATTGCTCCAGGGCCTGCGTGACGGCGCTGTCGGCGAGGTCCACAGTGTCGAGGCCGCGCTGTCCTTCACCCTGGACGATCCGGACGATATCCGCAGGACCGCCGGCCTGGGAGGCGGTTCCCTCCTGGACCTCGGCTGCTACTTGGTCGACGCCGCCAACCAGGTCTACGGACACGGACCGCACGACGGCGGGGGAACGGTCCACCGGGACGACAACGGCGTGATCGTGCACACGGCAGGGGCCCTGGACTACGGCCGCGGCGCGACGGCGTCCTTCAGCACCAGCTTCCTGCTGCCCTGGTACGAGTCCCGGCTGACCGTGCGCGGCGACAAGGGAAGTCTCGTCCTGGACCACTGCTTCAACCCCGGCACCGGCGACGGCCGGCTGGTGCGGACGAGCGCGACGGGAGAGCGGTACGAATCCGTCCACCCGGGCCTCGACATGTACGCGGCGATGCTCGACCACTTCGCCCGTGCCGTCGCCGGCCGCCCGCACGTCCTGCCCTCGCTGGAGAACTCGGCCCAGGTACAGGAAGCCCTGACGCTGCTCGGCGGACCCGCCTGAACCTGCGGACCGCCACCGGCCCCCACCCCTCCCCACCCATGCCCCACGACGCCAGGAGAAGGACCATGCGAGCCGACGACCGGCTGCTCGACATTCCCGTGCACCCCTTCGACATGACCCAGCGCCGCCGCGACAACCAGGAACTGAACATCCGTGAGTACCGCGAGGGTGCCACGGTCCTGCGCAGCAGGCCCCTCGCGCTATTCGTCGAACTGACCCAGAACTGCAATCTGCGCTGCCCCATGTGCCGCTTCGGTGAGAAGTACGACCCCGCCCTCAACATGGACGAGGAAGTCTTCGACCGGCTCGCCGAGGAACTCTTCCCCGACGCTCACCTCGTGGACGTGCGCGGCTGGGGCGAGAGCACCATGCTGGCGGGGTTCGGCGACCTGGTGCTGCGCGCACTCGAACACCGCGTACGCGTAAGGGTCGTGACCAACGGTCAGATCAACCGACCCGCCGTGTGGGACACCCTCATGCGCGGGCACGGCATCGTCACCGTCTCCTGCGACGCCGCGTCCCCCGAGCTCTTCGACAAGCTCCGGGCCGGCGGCACCCTGGACCGCCTCGAACGCACCTGTACGTCGCTGGTGGCGGCCCGTGACCGGTACGGCGTCCCTCGTGACCACGTCAACTTCAACGTCGTGTCCAGCATGGACAACCTCGACGAGCTCCCCGACATCGTGCGCTTGGCGGCCCGCCTCGACATCTCCCCGGTCGTCATTCACCCTCTCGTCGCCCACCTCGACGACCCCTCCCACCTGCGCCAAGACCTGGGCCGCACCCAGGAGGCATATGTGCGGGCCGCCGAGGCCGGACGCGCCCACGGAGTTGTCGTGCAGCTCGGTGCGGCTCCCGACCCGTCCCTCGCGCTCCCGGAGATGGTCCGGACACCGGCGTGCATGCATCCCTGGAGCTACGCCTATGTCCGCTACGACGGAGCTGTCGGATTCTGCGACCACCTCATCGGCAGCGACGAGTACACCCTCGGCTCCCTGAAGGACAACACGTTCGAGGAGATCTGGAACGGGGAGAAGTGGCAGGCTCTGCGTCGCGCGCATCTCAGCGGACACATCCCCGATGCGTTCGCCCCGTGCCGCTACACCTACGCCCAGCGCTACACCGACTTCGAATACCTCGTCCACCCGGATCGGGCTGCGGGGATCGTGTCCAGTGCCACGCACGATGACATCGTCCGCAGCCGCGACCCCCAGCTGGTCCCGGCCGTCCCGTTCGCCGGCGGCGACACCGACCCCGCAGGCCAGGTACTGGTCCCCACCAGGATGCTCTCGGACAGCCTGCGCGCCCTCGACAAGTCATGACGGTCAGCCGCACCACCCGGCCAGCCGACGGGACGGACCTCGCATGCGCCGACCCCGCCTGAGCACGGCCGGCGGGCCTGATCTGCGCTCCCCGGCCCGGCTCCTGCTGTGGCTGGCAGGGCAGCAGGCACGCACCATCACCGCAGCCTGCCTGTTCGGCATCGCATGGATGCTCGCGCAGGCCGGCCTACCCGTCCTGGTCGGCCGGCAGGTCGACGATCTCTTCGCCACATCCGGCGCCACCACGCGCACCGCCCTCATCGGCTGCGGGCCCCTGACCGGGCTCGCCCTGGCCCTCCACGCCTGCGGCGCGCTGCGCAACCGCTTCTCGGAGAGCAGTGCCCGCACGGCGAACAGCCGGGTCATGCTCCTGGTAGCAAGACACAGCGCCCAAGGCCGCAGGCACGCGGCACAGGACAACGGCACCGGCATGGCCGGCGTCGCCGTAGGAGACATCGCGCCCATCGGTGATTTCCTGCGCATCGCGGCGCGCGCCGCCGGAGCCCTCGTCGCCTTCGCCGCGGTCTCGTTCCTGCTCCTGGCCACGACACCGCTGCTCGGCGCTCTTATCCTCCTCGTGACGCCCGCGCTCGTCCTGGGCATCCGCCCCGTCATGCGCCCGCTGTCGCGAGGGCAGCAGGCACTGCGCACAACCGTCGACGACCTGAGCATCTCCGCCGTCGACGCCGTCCACGGGCTCCGCGTGCTCCGGGGCACCGGCGGCGAGGACCACTTCCTGAGCCGCTACCGGCGCCATTCGCAGCGAGCCCGCACCATCGCCGTACGGCTGAGCCGCACAGAGACCATCGTCGACTCCGCCAATGTGCTGCTCCCCGGCCTGTTCGGGCTGCTCACCCTGGGAATCGCCGCACGCCTTGCCCTGGACGGTGCGATGAGCCCCGGCACCCTGCTGACGCTCGCGGGCCTGACGGCGTTCCTCGTCGTACCCCTACAGACCGCGGCGGAGTTCTACGACAAGGCGGCCAAGGCTCTCGTCGCCGCCGACCGACTGATCGCGATCCTGGCCCTGGCCACGGGCGGAGGGGGCACCCGAGACCTCCCCCTGGCGACGGTGTCGGAACCCGAACTCCACCACCCCGCCCACGGGATCACGGTCCCACGCGGCTCGCTCGTGGTCCTCTCCGTCCACGACGCGGCCCTCGCCCCCCGGCTGGCCGATGAGCTGGCTGGATACCACCCCAGCGGTACGCAACTGCGCGGCATCCCCCTGGACCGGCTCGACCCCGCGTACCTGCACCGCACCGTCGTGCTCACCACCCCGCTCTCCGGCCTCTTCGCCGGCACGCTGCGCGACATGCTGGACCCGCACGCGCACCACGACGATCAGGACATCACCGAGGCCCTCGCGGCCGTCAGCGCCACCGACCTGCTGCGCACGCTCCCCGACGGTCTCGCCTCGTGGGTCGGCGGGCGCGGGCACACCCTGTCCGGCGGACAGCGCCAGCGGCTCCTGGTCGCGAGATCCCTCATCGCCGATCCCGAGGTGCTGATCCTCCTGGACCCCACCCAGGCCGTCGACGCGCACACGGAGATGCGGATGGCCCAGGGGCTGGCCGCCCACCGGCGCGGGCGCACCACCGTCGTCGTCACCGACAGCCCGGCTTTCGCCACGTTCGCCGACATCACCCGAACGGTCACCGGCATCCCCGCCACCACTGGCGCGAGCGGCGCGGCGGGCGGGAGCGGAAGGGCGGGCGAGACACCGGCGTGAACGTCACTCTTCCCGTCGCCGACCAGCGCGGCATCGCTCAATACCTGCGCGCGGTAGGCCGCGACAGACGGCGCCCGCTGAGCGCCGTCCTCATGATCCACGCACTGTCGGTCGTCGCCGGGCTCGGGGTCGGACCCATCATGGGACATCTGGTGGCCGCGGCCGTCGCGCACGACACCGACACCGCCGTCGCGCCCGTCGTCGCCCTCGGCACGCTCCTCCTTCTCCTCCAGACCCTGCTCACCCGGCAGGCGCGGTTACGAGCCCGCGCACTGGGCGAGGACCTCCTAGCCGAACTGCGCGAGGAAGCCATGTCCCGGGCCGTCGCTCTACCCACCGCGGCCATCGAGGGCGCGGGCGTCGGAGATCTGCTGACGCGCACCACCCGAGACATCACCACCCTGTCCAAGAATCTTCGGTTCACCCTTTTCGAGCTCGTCAGTTCCCTGCTCACCGTGGTGATCACCGTCGTCGCCCTGGCCGTGCTCCAGCCCTTGTACCTGGTGCCGTGCCTGCTTTCTTTGGCGCTCGCAGGGACACTCTGCCGCTGGTACCTTCGACGCGCCCCGGAGTGGTACCTGGCCGAGGCACGTGCCTACGCCCGGCTCAGCGAGGGCCTGATCGAAACGAGTTCGCACCCCCGCACCGTGGAGTCCCTCGATCTGGCCGCGGTGCGCGAGCGACGCACGGCCGAGGACATCGACCGCTGGTTCCGGGCCGGTGTGCGCACTCTCAATCTGCGCACAGTATGGCTGCCCACGCTGGGGATGGTGTGCCTGCTCCCCCTGCCCGCCGTGCTGGTCACCGGCTTCGTCCTGCACCAGCACGGGGCTGCCACGGTCGGCGCCGTCACCGCGGCGGCCGTCTACGCCCAGCAGTTCGCGGAACCCGTCAACCGTGTTTCCTACTACGTCGACGACCTGCACCTCGCTCACACGGCACTCGTCCGACTGCTCGGCATCCCGGTTCCCCCGGAGCAGCCCCCGCAGCCCCCGCATGTTCCCCGGCGCCCCGCGCTCACCGCCCGCGGGCTGACCTTCTCCCACGACGGTCGGCACACCGTCGTGCACGACGTACACCTGCACGTGCCGCCCGCGGAGAACCTGGCCCTCGTGGGGCCGAGCGGCGCGGGCAAGACGACCCTCGCCACACTGCTCGCCGGATTGCGCGAACCGCAGAGCGGCTCCGTCCGACTCGACGACGTACGCCTGGACTCCCTGCCGAGCGCGACGGTGCGTAACCTCGTCACCGTCGTCGAACAGCACCAGCACGTCTTCGCCGGAACTCTGCGCGACAACGTGGCACTGGCCCGGCCGGAGACCCGGGACGACGAACTTCGAGACGCCCTGCACGCGGTCGGCGCCAGCTCCTGGCTCGCCGCTCTGCCCCATGGTCTCGCAACTCGGGTCGGCGCGGGCGGAGCCACTCTCGACGCCCGGCAGGCCCAGCAGATCGCACTGGCCCGCGTCCTGATCGCCGCGCCGCCCATCGTCGTCCTCGACGAGGCAACCTCCGACCTGGATCGGACCATGGCCGCCACACTGGAGCGCCTCCTCGCGGACAGGCTGGGCGACTCCACGCTCATCACCGTCGCGCACCGCCTGCACACCGCTCGGGCCGCCGATCGGATCGCCGTTCTCCAGGAAGGCCGCATCACGGAGTTGGGCGACCACCACACCCTCCTCGCGCAGGGTGGCGAGTACGCCCGCCTCTGGCACTCCCACCACGGGTCCGCCGCGCACCGCCCGACCCCGCGCACCACCGCGCCCAGCATCGACAAGAAGGGTGACCGAAAGCCATGAGGATCGCCGTATTCGGGGCTGGTTACATCGGCCTGGTAACCGCAGCCTGCTTCGCGGAACTGGGACACAGCGTTGCCGTGTGCGACATCCGTGCCGAGGCCGTCGCGGCCCTGCGCGCCGGTCGCACGCCGCTGTACGAACCCGGTCTTGACACGCTCCTCACCCACAACGCCGACCGGCTGACCTTCACCGTCGACGCGGGAGAGGCGGTCCGAGGGGCCGAGGTGGCCTACATCTGCGTAGACACCCCGCCCACGGCGGCTGGGGACGCGGACCTCAGCCGGGTCTTCGCCGTGGTCCATTCCCTGCGGGACGCCACCCACCTGACCGCGGTCGTCGTCAAAAGCACCGTTCCGGTCGGCACCGGGGCCCGGGTGCGCGCCGCCCTCGATCGAGCCGGGCTACGACACGTCGGATACGCCTCCAACCCCGAGTTCACCGCAGAGGGCACCGCCGTCTCCGACTTCCTCCGTCCCGACCGCATCGTCATCGGCGCCTGGGACGAACAGTCCGCCTCCTGCGTCACCGACCTGCACAAGGACATCCCCAGCACGGTGGTCACCCTCGACGTGGAGTCCGCTGAGATGGTCAAACTCACCGCGAACGCCTTCCTCGCCACGAAGATCTCCTTCGCGAACGAGATCGCCGCCATCTGCGACCTGGTCGGTGCAGACGTCGTCGACGTCACCCGCGCCGTCGGCCTCGACCCACGCATCGGTCGCCATTTTTTGCGAGCCGGCATCGGTTGGGGCGGCTCGTGCTTCCCTAAGGACACCCTGGCACTGAAGCAGATGGCACGGAACGCCGGACACTCCCCGCACCTCCTGGATGCCGTGATCGAGGTCAACGAGCTCCAACACCGCCGGCCGATCATCCGCCTCCGTGCCGCCCTGGGCGGACTCGACGGGGCCCGAATTGCCTTGCTGGGCACGACCTTCAAACCCGGTACCGACGACATGCGCCAGGCTCCCAGCACGGTGCTGGCCGCCCGCCTGCTTGCGGAAGGGGCCGAGGTGCGCTGCTGGGACCCGCTGGCGAATCTGCCCGACACCACCCCTTGGCGCCACGTGAGCCGGTTTCCGAGCCCCGCCCAGGCGTTGGCGCAGGCCGACGCCGCCCTCGTCGTCACCGAATGGCCCGAATTGCTGGAGGTCGACTGGCCTGCCGTGCGCCCGACCATGCGCACTCCCGTCATCCTGGACGGACGGAACCTGCTCGACCCGTCCGGCATGGAGGACGCCGGCTACCGGTATATGGGAGTGGGACGCGGCCTGCTCACGCAGCGACCGCCTGTCCCGGGACAGGCCGCCACGCGCCACGATGCCTCAGAAGGAGAACCGTTCGCCCATGCTTGAGGAACCCCTCCCCGGCGGCTACGTCAACGGCGCAGTGCTCGTCGAGGGGACCGTCCGGAAAAGCTCCACCGCCCGGTCTCCGTACGTGCGTCGGCTCCTGGGCCTCTTCGAGGAGCACAACTGGCCGGGCGCGCCCCGGCACCTGGGTAGCGACACGCAGGGGCGCGAAGTGCTGGAATACGTGGCCGGGTACGTCCCCTTGGAAGGAGGCGATCCGGCGGTCCGCACCGACGATGCCCTGCGCGAGGTGTGCGCGCTGGTGCGCCGCGCACACGACTTCACCGAGGGGCATCCGCTGGCCGAGGGCGGCGAGGTGGTCTGCCACAACGATCTCTCGCCCCGCAACACTGTGTACCGGCGGGACGGGACGCTGCTGGAGCCGGTGGCTCTCATCGACTGGGACCTGGCCTCTCCCGGCCTGCGTATTCACGACGTGGCCCACCTGTGCTGGCAGTTTCTCGATCTCGGCCCCGCAACGGACGCCGCGTGGGCCGCTGGCCGACTGCGCCTGGTGTCCGACGCCTACGGGCTCACTGTCGACGACCGGGGACGTCTTGTCCCTACGGTCCTGTGGTGGCAGGAACGCACTACCAACGGCATTCGGGCGGGCGCCCGTGGCGGCGACCCCGCCCTGCGAGACCTCGTCCGCGCGGGCGTTCCGGACCAGATCCACGCCGCTCAGACGTGGGTGGCCGAGCGGCGCCAGGCACTTGAAGCCGACCTGTGAGGACCCGTAGAGGAGCCTGACGGGTAGAAGCCCAGGTCAGGCGCCTCCATTTTGCACCCCTAGAAGAAGCCGAGCTCAACTCCATCCAGTACCGGAAGGTAGTGGCGACGGCCGCGCGGGTCAGCGCGGTCAGGCTTGCGAGGGAATGGTGATGAAGAACTGAGAGGTGCGAAACCGTGAGCACCGACAACATCCAGGGCCAAGCAGCATGGGTAGGTTCGAGATCAGAGCGCCTTCGGTAGTTGCTGGGTGGAGCAGTGAGCTCTTTCAGCGTTGCCGTTCCAGGTGGAGGACGGCTGTGGCGATTGATGTCATTCGATTCGGGCTGCATCGTGCCTTGCGGAAGATCTTCCGGGTCTTCAGGCGGGCCAGGCCGCGCTCGACGGCTGCCCGAGCCCGCGACAGCGCTCGATTGACGGTTTTCTGGGTCGGTGTCAGCTCGCCTCCGGGTGGCCGACGTCGCGGGGTGGTCACCCACGAACTCGCTCCGATGTAGGCGCAGTCGGCCAGGACCGGAGTGCCGATTCGGCGCTCTGCACCAGCTTGTACGCGCGCAGCGAGCCGCATGAGCAGGCATCCTGCGGGCAGTCACCGAAGGTGATCATGGGACGCCGCGTGGACGCCGGGCCCAACCATGGTGGCGTCCACGCGGTCTCCGGCCGAAGATCGGCAGTTCACCGTTCGCTCGACACCCCGTACGCCCTCGTCGACTTGCTGAAAGCGGTGTCGGAACGAGAAGCAGTTCCGACTCGGACTTGATCCTGATGGCATTTCGCTCCGCCGTGGGCGTGGAGTGACCTGAATTAATCTACGCAGCCCTGATCGATCTAGCCTCTGCGCCTCAGGCGGCCCACCAAAACCTCCCTGTAGGGCTCCGGGCTGACCGCCGAGGTCCTGTGCAACGGTTGGGTGCACACTGGCGACCTCGGCAGGATCGACAACGCGGATACCTAGTTCATGGTTCGAAGGCCGGTCCCATCCGGGCGGAGCATGCGCGCGGACCTGTTCGCGCGTCCGACCAGCATCCTCACGGCGTACAGAGCGAAGCGTCAGGGGCGGGCGCCGAAAGAGCCTCTCGGATTGGTCTAGTCCTTACTTGGTGCAGACCATTGACATGCCTCTGCTCGCAGGGCTATTCCGTAGGCATCTCCCGCGCGTCACAGTTGAGCTGACGCCGCCTCACCTCTTGGATGGCCATGAGACGTATGCGCTCCCTCCGTGCCAGTGTCGCAGCGGCGGCAACCGCAGTGGCCGCTCTGGGCCTCACCGCCGTGGCCGGCGCCCCGGCCCAGGCCGCGACCCCGCTCCCCGCCCACGTCTTCGCCCCGTACTTCGAGTCGTGGACAGGCCAGAGCCCCGCCGACCTCAGCGCCCAGTCCGGGGCCAAGCACCTCACGATGGCGTTCCTCCAGACCGCCACCAAGGGATCCTGCACCGCCTACTGGAACGGCGACACCTCGCTGCCCGTCGCCGCGTCGTCCTTCGGCGCCGACATCAAGACGATCCAGGGGCGGGGCGGGGACGTCATCCCGTCCTTCGGCGGGTTCACGGCGGACACCACCGGAACCGAGATCGCCGACAGCTGCACGGACGTCGACCAGATCGCCGCCGTCTACGAGAAGGTCGTCTCGACCTACGACATCCCCCGCCTCGACATGGACATCGAGGTGGACTCCCTGGACAACACCGCCGGCATCGACCGACGGAACAAGGCGATCAAGAAGGTCCAGGACTGGGCCGCCGCGAGCGGCCGCAAGCTGGAGATCTCATACACGCTGCCGACGACGACCGGCGGCCCGGCGTCGAGCGGACTCGCCGTGCTCAAGAACGCGGTGGCCAACGGCGCGCGGATCGATGTCGTCAACCTCATGACGTTCGACTACTACGACAACGCCACCCACAACATGGCGCAGGACACCAAGACCGCCGCCCAGGGTCTGTACAACCAGCTCGCAAAGCTCTATCCCACCAAGACCGCGGCTCAGCTCTGGGGCATGATCGGCGTCACCGAGATGCCCGGCGTCGACGACTTCGGCCCGGCCGAGACGTTCACGCTCGCCAACGCCAAGGACGTGTACGACTGGGCGAACAGCAAGGGGATCAACCTGATCTCCTTCTGGGCGCTCCAGCGCGACAACGGCAGCTGCCCCGGTGGCGCCGCCGGCGACACTTGCTCCGGCATCGAGCAGAACACCTGGGACTTCTCCCACGTGTTCGCGCCCTTCACCAGTGGCACGACCGCGCCGAGCGACGACTTCTCACTGACCGCGGCCCCGGCGTCGGGCACGGTCAAGGCCGGCGCCTCCACGACCTCGACGGTGCGGACCTCGGTCACCGCGGGCAGCGCCCAGACGGTGAAGCTCACAGTCAGCGGCGCACCCGCCGGTGTCACCGCCACCCTGAGCCCCGCGTCGGTGACGGCCGGCGGCACCTCGACGCTCACCGTCACGACGACCGCGGCGGCCGTCAACGGCACGTACCAACTCGTGGTCGGCGGCGCGGGTACGGCGGCGGCGCACTCGACGACGTACACGCTGACCGTCACCGGGGGCAGCGGCAACCAGTGCACGGCGGCGCCGTGGGCCTCCGGCACGGTCTACACGGGTGGCCAGCAGGTCTCGTACAAGGGGCACACCTGGAAGGCCAAGTGGTGGACGACGGGCGAGGAGCCCGGCACCACCGGGGAGTGGGGTGTCTGGCAGGACCTCGGCGCCTGCTGAGCCCCGCGCCGCACTGGGGACGCCCGCCAAGACCCCGGGGGGCGGTGTGGCCGACAACAGCGTCACACGGGCCTTAACGAACCTCATCCGATCGCTTGGGACTGTTTGGTGACATTGGTACCGCGCTCAAGGGAGAGGCGTTCAAGCGGAGGCAGCCGCGGCCACCTCCGCACGTGAGCACCAACCGCAAGGAGGAACGAACATGGCTCTCTCCCGCGCCACCGTCGCGGTCACCGCCCCACTCGCTTTCGCCGCCGCGGGAACGGGAACAGCCCTCGCGTCCGGTGCCCCATCGGACACGGCCGGGGCCGCGCAGGCGTGCCAGCCGGGCACTTTGAAGGCGACGACAACGCACCTCGGTTCCGAGCAGGCGGGCATGAACCACGCCGGGACGTTCCTGAAGGTGACCAATACCGGCGACACCACCTGCACGCTGTCCGGCTACGCGGGAATCGTCCTCGAAGGCAGCGGTCACACCGCCCTGTCGACGCACCCGGACCACGGCAACACCTATTTCGCCCAGGACCCGGGAAGCCTCGCCGTGGCCCTGCAGGCCGACGACTCGGCCTACGCCGACCTGGTGTGGACGCACACCGGAGCCGACACTGCCGCAGCGCGCTACCTGCAGATATCGCCTACGGGCGGAAACGCGCACAGCGTCGTCCCGTTCAAGCAGGACGTCGACCACGGCCGTCTCTCGCTGACGGCGTGGAGCGACACCCCGCCCACCGTTTGATCCCGGTCACGGCAAGCGCTCTCGGACCCCGCTCGGCGAGTGGGGTCCCAGAGCGCTCGGCCGTTCGCACGTGGGCACATCGAGTTCCGGCGCGTACGCGCGAATCCGCGTGGGTGCATCCACGGGTCGGGTGTGGTCACAGGAAGTCGAGGGTGGTGTCGTGGCCGTCGAGGACCTTGGCCGGGTCCGTGCCGAGGACGCCGCCCAGCAAGGTCGCGTACACGTCTCGGAGGTCCGTCGTCGTCCGCAGGTCGTCGTCGGTGAGGTCGGTCAGGCTGGGCTGCGCACCGAAGAAGCCGCCCTTGACGGGCTCCCCCAGGATGAAGAGCGGACGAGTACGCAACAGGCGCGGCCGACAGCCTCGGACACCGGATGTCTCCAGGTCCGGCGTTCGACCGCCGCGGTTGCGGGCCGGTTGCGGCAGACATGCGGCAAAGCCCGTCAGAAGCCGCTCTTGAATGGGGCATGCCGACGGGACGGCTGGGTGCTTCCGTCGGCCATGCATGCTTCAGCGGGCCGCGCGCCTTGATCAGCGGCATGTGGTTCACGTCACCGCTGGGCAGCTTCTCGACGACGAGGCGGATGACGGTGCCCTCAATGATGGGCAGCGGGCCGTCGTGGTCGAGCCAGGCGGCCTGCCTGGTGAGCCAGGGGTGGAGCCGGTCCCAGGCTTGTGCGGTCGCGGTGCCGTAGTGGCGGGTGCCGGTGACCGTCACGGCTTGCTCCGGGCCCCAGGTGACGGCATCGCCGAAGACGAATTCGCCGCCGTGCTTGGGCGGTCGGCCCCCCTTCGGATCGTCGACGCGCTTCGGGGTCGGCCGGCGCATCACCCGGTCCGAGCGGAGCCGGCCCAGGATCTGGACGGGCAGGTCGGCCAGGAAGTGGGCGATGCGAGGTGCGTCATCTCCGGAGTCGAGAACGACCAGGATCTCCGGATCCCCTTCGTGCCACTGGCCTGCGACGATGAGACGTTCGACGACGTCACGAAGCTGGGCGATGGTGAGTGCGGCGACGTCGGCGCCCGGCGCAAGACGGACTGCGTCGAGGATCGCGGTCCAGGAAGTACTGCCCGTCTCCAGCGCGGCCACGAACGAGTACGGCCAGCCCGGCATCATCTGGTGCTTGGCCTCGCCGCGACCGTAGGTGTGGCAGAACGATGTGGCAGAACGAGCGGTCCGGGCCGGTCGCGGCATCGGGCCGCAGCCACGGCGAGACATCCACCGCCAGGACGAGCCGACCGCCAGCAGCCTTCGGAAGGGACAGCGAGGCCAGAGCCCGGCGCAGTCGTGCAACGTTGATCCGGCCTTGGTTCAATCCGCCGTATAGACCCCCGTGGCCACGTCGGTGTTCCGGCGCCAGTGCGAGGTCGACCAGAGTCCTGACCGGCCCATCCGTGCACAGCACGGAGTCCGCCAGCTCGAAAAGCGCGTCACCCCGCGTGGTCAGGCACGCGTACAACTCCGTCCGGAAGCATGACAGTTGCCCGATCATGTCCTGCGAGGCACTCGCACACGGCAGACTCATCCCCCACGGCCTTCCTGCTGAGCGGTGTATCTGTGACGGAGCACAGCATCAGCGGAAGGCCGTTCCCACGTGTCCTGAACTGGGCAAACCCCACTCACGTGTGAAACACGTTCGAGGCCGGACGATAAAGGACAAGCTCACAGAGTGTGCTTCCAGTTTCCGCGGGACAAGGTCGTCGCTCCGTCCGGGGTGATCTGTACCGTGGCGCCGTACAGTGGCAGCGCTCCCTCCCGGTTCAGCCGGTCCCGGATTCGCTCCAGCCGCGACCACAGCTGCTGCGGGCCGGCCTCTTGCACGGTCGGGGAGTTGAGGAACCCGTCCGTGCTGGCCCGTGCCCATGACCCGTCGGGGTGCAGCAGCCACACTGTGCGCACGCCGTCGGTTTCGGTTCTGCGGTACTCGATTCCGGGGCTCTGGAGTTCCATCATCGACATGACGTCCCATGCGTCGGGCGGGTACAGCAGCGGGTACCGGCTTACGAGCTGGCGGTCTCCGTCGCCGTTCTCGGCGTCCTTCCAGAGGCCGTCTGGGAGCTGGTCGTAGCCGGTGCCGTGCCGGGCTCGCATGAAGCCGGCGCGGTCCCACTCGATGCAGCCGTGGGCTCCGCCGTCGGGCGTCTTGTCGGCTGTGAGGATCAGGCCCGTGCCCGCGATCGTCGTCACCAGGCGGCCCTGCGGGCTCAGCGCCTGCAGCCATGAGGCCGGGATGGACGGGACGGACACCGTGGACACGATCCGGTCGACTTGGTCCGGCAGTTCGGGGCCGGTGATGTCGCACTGGAGGACCCGCGGCTTCATACCGAGCGTTGCGAGACGTGTGGTGGCGACGTCGACGAGGCGGGCGTCGATGTCGATGGACGTGACCTGGGCGCTGCCGAGCCGTGAGCAGGCGAGCGCGGTTCCGTAGCCGGTGCCCGTGGTCAGCAGGATCCGGCTGTCGTCGTCGATGGCGGCGTGCCGGTACATGCTCAGGATCAGGCTCGGCAGCGTCGACGACGAGGTCGGCGTGCCCGTTGTGAGGATGTCGCCCTCGGTTGCGTCGTCGGCGTGATGGTCGTCGACCTGTGTCACCAGCGTGCTGTCGCGGTATACGGCCGCCAGATGCGCCCGCGGACTTCCCTCGTCGGTGCGCAGGCGCCATCCGTCGCCGGCCTGTTCCCACCACTGCGGTACGAAGAGGTGACGGGGCGTCCGGCTGACGGCGAACCGCCACGCCGGATCGTGCCGGGCGACCGTGTTGGCCAGGGACCGCGCATTGGGTTCCCACAACATGTTGTTGCTCCTAGTCGTAGGCCGGATCGCAGGCCGGTGTGTTCGCCGGGCTGCAGTCGTTGGAGTCCGCGGGCGGGCACCCGGTCGCAGCGCGCGGGATGCTCGCCGCGATCTCCTTCCACATAGCCCCGCCGAACACGCCGGCGAGACCATCGTCGCGCGCATTGCCCGCGGGCAGGAACCGGCCGAGCACGCACGGCACCACGGTGCCGTCGCCCATGACCGCGGCCCGGGCGTCTGCGCACCGGCCGCACAGATCGGCCCGGCTCGGCTCATGGACCTCGGCGCGGCCGACGCTGCGCACGTGGTCCAGGTTCACCCTCGGCACCCCGAGCGCCACCAGTTCGTCGTGCGCCTGCGTGATCCGCTGCCCGTCGAAGACTCCGACGACGCCGACCTGCACCCGGATGTTCTTCGCCAGCGCGAGCACGATGTTCGCCCGGGTCGCCGTGTGGGAGCCCGGCCTGCCGGTCACCCGGTCGTGTTCCTCGGCGACGTCGCTGTAGTACGACGTGCCCAGCGAGACGCGCGGGTGCGTGAACCAGCGCCAGTGCATGTTCGAGACGGCGTAGAGGTTGGTGTACACCTGCACGTCCAGGCCGACGTGGAGAGCGTGATGCACGAGCTCCTCGAAGTCCGGGTGGAGTGTCGGCTCACCGCCTATGAACTGGACCTTCCGCACTCCGATCTCGGCAGCCTCACTGATCAGCGTCTTCCAGTCCGCGGTCGCCATGGACCCGTGGCCCTTCTTGGGGCCGGCCGTCGCGTAACACAGCTTCGGGCAGGTCAGCTGGCACTGGCCGGTGATCTCCAACTCCAGGAACGCCGGAACGCCCTGGACAGCCGGTGCTTGCGGGACGGTCGTCATCTTCGTCCTCCTGTCACTGATGGTGCAGGATCCGGCGCGGGCACCCACCCCGCACCAGCCGCCGAGCAGCCGGTAGCCGGGGGCGCCGAACAGGCCGGCCGTCGTCATCGCGTGCTCCGCAGTGCGACGCGTACGGTCTTGCCGCCGCCGGCGCGTAGCCACCATGACGGTGTCCCGCCCAGGCACTGGATCAGGAGCAGGCCCCGCCCACGCTCTTCGTCGTCGCCCACCGGTGCACGCTCCACGCTGAATCCGGGGAAGGCCGCCAGCGGGTCGGACACGTCGATGAGGAGCGTTCCGTCGCCGAGGAGCGCCATACGCACGACCATCAGGCCGTTGACGACACGGCCGTGGTTGAGCGCGTTGGTGGTCAGTTCGTTCGCGATGAGCGTCGCCTCGTCGTGCTCACCCGCCCAGCCCCACAGCGTCAGACGTCGCCGGACGTGGCCCCGTATGGCGGGCAGAAACTCGTAGACCATTGTGCTCTCTATGGACCACTCCCGAACGACGGGAGCGGGGGCGGTCGACGGCCCTGCCGTCTCGACCGCGGACTGATGCGCTGCTCTGGTGTGTGGTGAGTCCACGCCCACGGGGCACACCCTTCTGACTGACGGGGTTCCTTGAGCACTTCAGGCTGGCAACTGGAGCCCGACGGAGCTACCCACCACCCGACGCCGGAACAAGCTGTCCGGGTTGACGTCCCCCGCCGGACGGACGCCGGAACCACGCCAGAATGGTCAAGTGGGCGGCCATTAGGGCAAGTTGGTAGGTGTGGGATCTACCGTCGGGACTGCGATGTGCTGGCGGGCGGCGAGAGGGAGGCACCTGTGCTGTTCTTCCGGCTGGCGCTGGAAAGGCGCGGCATCAAGAGCCACGACGAGTTCATGCCTTCCTTCCGGGAGGCTGCAGCCCGCCTGCACCTGACCGGCGTGGATCCCGCCCCGAGAACCTTCGAGGGCTGGCTCTACGACGGGCGCCGCCCCCAGCGCGCCTACCGGCCCGTGCTCGTCGAAATGCTCGGCTACTCCATCGACGACCTTTGGACGGACGTCCCGGCCGGCACCGCGCCGGACTTCGTTCCCCTCGTCGGCACACCGCACATCGCACCCCGCGCCGAGACCGGCGCGGAGCTCCGCGACATGAGGAGGAGCGGCACCATGGCCGTCCGACGCGCCCGACAGTTCGTTCTCGACACCGACCGCGACCGCGTGGGCGAGAACACGATCCCCCTGCTGCACGCCGAGGTGGCCAGGCTCGTCACCGCCTACCCGCGCGTGCCCCTCTCCGAGATCTGGGACGAACTCCTCGACGCCCAGGACCAGGTCATCAGCACCCTGGAGACCGGCCGCCATAAGCCCTCGCAGCTACGCGACCTGAACTTCGCCGCCGCGATCCTCGGCTTCCTCGTCGCCAAGGGCCTCAACGACATGGAGGACCGAGAACAGGCCCGCACCATGAGCCTGCTCGCGGTGAGCTTCGCCCGCGACGCCGAACACACTGGGCTCCTTGGACTCGTCCACGGCCTGCAGTCCCTCATCGAGTACTGGGCCGACCGGCCGGGCGACGCCCTGTTCTACGCGCAGAAGGGCAGCGCGCTCACCGCCGACCTCCACGGCACGGTCGGGCTGTGGCTCCTCGGCCTGCAGGCCCGCGCGGCCGCGGTCCTCGGCGACGCCGCCACCGCCCAAGCTGCGAACCTGCAGGCCACCGAGCGCCGCGAGCACGTCGTCCCCGACGAACTCGACGAACTCGGCGGCCTGCTCACCTACTCCCCGGCCAAGCAGGGTTACTACACCGTCGAGACCGGCGCCCTCCTGGGGCAGGGCACTCCCGACCTGGCCCACCAGGCCGAGAGCGCCGTGCGCGCTTTCTCCGACCCGGCGGCCCCCGACTGGGCGTTCGGCGACCTCGCGGGCGCCCAGTGCAACCAGGCGCTGATCCTCCTCAACAGCGACGAACTCGACGGCGCCGCGGCCGCGATCCGCCCCGTCCTCGACCTGCCCCCGGCCTTCCGCAACAACGGCGTCATCGTCTCCGCACTACGCGTCCGACAGGCCCTCCTGGCCGGACCGGCCCGCACCGCCGTCACCACCCGCGGCCTTACCGAGGAGCTTGCGGCCTACCCGCCCCGACGGCCTGCTCTGCCCAGCGGGGCCCGGGGATAGGGTTCACGCATGTACCCGGTCGACCGAGCTGGCCCGCGCCTGCGCCTGCGCGAACTCCACCCCGACGACGTGGACGCGGTGTTCGCCGTCTACGGCAACGCACAAGCCACGGAACACATGTCGTTCGAACCACGCTCGCGCGAACAGGTCAGCCAGATCATCGACCGGGCCGTCCAGTCCGCCACGGCCGACCCCCGCTCCGAATACGCACTCGCCGTCGCCACACAGGACGACGGCGACGTGATCGGCTTCGCACGGCTCGCCCTCGACCCCCACCAGCCCCAGGGCGCCACCATCGGGTTCGCACTGCGCCCCGACACCTGGGGAGTCGGGCACGGCCTCGAAACCGTCCACCAGCTCCTCGCCTTCGGGTTCGACGACCTCGGCCTCCACCGCATCTGGGGTGCCCGCTCGCCCCTCAACACGGCGAGCGCCCGCACCCTCACCGCGGCGGGCCTGGTCGAGGAAGGCGTCATCCGCGAGCACGTCCGCAAGGGCGACACATGGCGAGACTCAGTCGTCCACGCCATCCTCGACCACGAATGGTCCAAGACACCGCGCACGAGCACCGCCTGACGCCGCGCGGCGCGAACAGGGCGGCTGCGCCGAGCGCGGCCGCTCCACCGCCGGAACGTCACTCCTGCTGGCGGCGCTGCCTGGCACTTCACGCCAGAACGCGTCAGCCGAACCGCTCTGCCTCACTCGTCGTGGTGGATGCGGGCGTGGCACGGTCCTTTGCCCTCCCGGAGACCGGGAGGCTGGGCGTATGCGCGGCCGCCGTCTCCTTCTCGTCCTGTCCCTCATGCTCGCTGTGGGAGCCACAGGGTGCGCCACCGTAGACGGGCGGGGACCCGACCTCCGCTCTCCTGCCGTGCACCGCCAGCTGGTGCCGGACGGCAGTCGCGAACCGATGCCCGCAGCCATCACCACAGACCGGGCCCCGGTGCAGCCCGCAGCGCGCGAGGCGTTGGTGAACACAGCGCCGAAGAAGCCGCGCGCGTCGAAGAAGCGGCACGCGCCGCGCTCGGCGCCGTCGCAGACGACGCTACGGCCGCACCGGCCGCGCCGTTCCGTCGGGCAGGTGCACCAGCCCGCTCCGGTCGTGCGGGCCCCCGCCGGGCGCCGTGTGGAGGTCCGGTCGGCCGCGCCGCACCGGCGGGCGACGGTGCCTCGTCACCGCACGGTCGCCCCACAACCTAGGTCGACGTACGCCGACTTGGGGGTGGTGTGCGGGTGGTCGAAGCAGGCCGGGGTGGATCCGGCGCTCACCGCGGCCTGCCGCCACACCGCTCGCTGATCAGATCGGTGCGTTCATGCAGGCGGTGCCGCTGATCCCGCAGATGTGCACAGACCTTGGCGCCCCGTCAGCCGGCCGCGGACCACGAGTGGCTGAGGACCCAGGGCGCACGACCGGGCGGCCACTGTCGAATTGCTGCCGGTGGGCTCTGGCCGTAGTGATGAGCCATGACATCTCTGATCGCCGTGCCGTCCCGCATCCTCACCGAGGTCACCGAGCTGCTGCAGTACGGCCTCACCAAGAACTGCGACCAGGCCGCCGCCGCGCTGGCCAACCTGCAGAAGCAGAGCGAGGGCTATCAGGACCTGCCCGCGGTGCCGCTCTCCGTCGACCTGCTTCAGCAGCTGCACCGCACGCTGCTCGTGCTGTGCATCGCGGCCGGCTCCGACTTCGCGCCGGGAGAGAAGGTCGTCCGCTTCGCCCGCAACGCCGACCATCTCCTGGACTTCGTCTCTGACCACCCTGCCGGCCCCGCCGCCCTCACCGTCTGAAAGCGCGGCCGCCCGTATTCGCCGAGGTGCCCGTATCTACCGCGCCCGCAGCCAGGTGAGCGTGCACAAGGGCAGGGCCAGCTGTGCGGCTGTGGTGAGCCACAAGTGGTGCGTCCAAGCCAGCCAGATCAGCAGCACCGGTCCGGCCAGCGCGGTCAACAGCAGTACGCAGAGAAGAGCCATCTCGCCCGGCTTTGCGGGCTGCACACCCTGCACCTGCAGAGCTTCACCGAGCGCCCGCGAAAACGCCCGCATAAAAAGCATCAGGGTGAGCGACCACAGACTCGCGACGGCGACAGTCATGACGATGGCCGCACCCGCATCCACGAGCAGTTCGGTCCGACTCCACTCCATGCGGGGAGTCTGCAGGACTGGACGCCCCGATGCCTGAGTAGCGGTACTCACCTTCGGTTCGCCTCGTAGCGGACAGTGCCGGCTGGAGGCGCGCGGGGCCTGGCCGGCCGCTGTCGGATGGCCACCTCAGGCGCAGGGTTCGATACGGGCACGGCGGGCCCGGGTCCGAGGCCGCGGCGGGCTCGGACCCGAAAGGACAGGATCCGCGCCGGAAAAATGTTCAGACGGCCTGCGCCAGGTCCTCCACGGCCGGGGCGTCGGCGTCGACCTGGGCGGGCTTCACGGGCGTGGGGAGCGCCGCCGGATCGTGCTTGAGCAGCATCCGCCGCTTCACCAGGTCCGGGCCCTCGAAGGCCGCCCAGTACCTGTGCCCGCCGACGAGTGCGGCGGTCTTCCGCAGCTCTTCCCACAGCGTGGCGTACGCCGCCCTGTCGTCGTCGCTCCATCCCGGTGAGGCTGGGCGTTCCATTGCGCGCCAGCCCTGGGTGTCGCTGATGGCTTCCACCGGTTCGAGGGACCAGGGCCGTTCCTTGGCGAAGGCGGCGAGCTGGGCGCCCAGCTCGGCCAGCAGCTTCTGCGCGGCGAGCAGGTCGGAGGGGAAGGGAGCGGCGTCGGGGGCATCGGTCATGTGCTCGAGCGTACGACTCAGCTCGGACATTCCACGGGCACATCATCGGAGGCCTCACCGCCTTCACCCGGGGCCCACCCGCCGCTGCAGTCAGGGCCGGACTGACTGCCGCAGGCGCCAGCATCGCGGCCAGGCCAGCGCCCCGGGCCTGCCCCAAGCCGAACCGACCCGCTCCCCGGCGCTCTCGGAGCAGGAGGCGCGACCTGCGCAACATCAGGAGTGGTTCCGACGTCCGGCCGCAGCGGCTTTGATGACGTGATCACCGAATTTGGCGCGGGCGGCGTCGATGACCCCTTCCACCCGGTGGTCCCGCTCGTCCACGGGATCGAACAGCAGCTGGTGGTGCGCACCCTCGACGGGGGCGAGTTGTTCGGCGCGCAGGGTGAGTTCGCGGACGCGTGCGCGTTGCAGGCCGAGCTGCTCGTAGAGCGTGTGCGCGAGGGTGGTGAGGGCGGGGGTGTGCTGGGTCGGTTCAGACAGGAGGCGGCTGCGGGTGGTGTGGGTGCGGTCGGCGTAGCGAACGGTGATCGACAGGCCGCGGCACACTTCGCGCTGACCGCGCAGACGGGTGCCGAGTTCGTCGGCGAGGCCGAGCAGGACCGCGCGGTGGGCGTCGGGCTCGAGCTCGTCCCGGTCGAAGCGCTGGTGGGCACTGGTGGAGCGTACGAGCGCAGTTCGCAGGACGGGGCGGTGGTCGATACCGGCGGCGCGGGCGGCGAGTTCGCGTGCGGCGTGCGGGGTGAGGATCCGGGCGAGGGTGCCGGCGGGGGTGGTGGTGAGGTGGCCGATGGTGGTGATTCCGTATCGGGCGAGCATCTTGGCGGTGGAGGGCCCGATCCCGGGCAGGTCGGTCAGCGGCCGCGGGCGCAGAAACCTGGTGACCGCTTCGTCGTCCGCCGCGATCACGAGGGTGCCCCCGTGGGGTGCGGCGGCCGCGGCCATGGCGGCGAGCATCGGGGAGCGGCCGCCGCCGATCGTGACGCGGACGCCGTGCAGGGCGATGGCGCGCAGCTGCAGCATCGCCGCGATCTCGGACAGGCTGTGGTCGAAGAAGGTCAGGGCGCCGGTGACGTCGAGGTCGGCGCTGTGGTCAGCGGGGTGTGGCTGGTAGACGGGGGTGATGTCCTCGACCAGGCCGAGCATCTGCTCGTAGAGGACCTCTTGGGCGTCGCTGCCGGTCAGGTCGAAGCGCACCCGCAGGACGGCGCGATCGCGCGCACCGGTACCGAGCCTGTCGGCTGCGGAGGCGGTGGTGCGGGTCATCCTGCGCTCCCGGGGGAGCGGTGTCCGAGACGCCGGAGGTCGGCCGCGCGGCTGCCGGCTGGCTGGAGGTCGCTCCAGGCATTCAGCTGCGCGCCCGCGGTGCCGTCGATCAGGGTGCGGCCACCGGGCCCGTGCCCTGTGGTGGTGGCCGGTTCGGTGGCGGGCTGCGGGGGAGTGGAGGCCGGGGCGGTGCGGCCGATGAGTTCGACGGCGGCCTGGACGCCGTGGTCGCGGCGTGTGGCTGCGACCTCCTCGAGGTCCCACACCATCTCGCCCACCACGGTGCGGCGCGCGCGGTGTCCTTCGCTGGGCCGGTCGGTGCCGCGTTTTTCGACGGTGCCGCGGACCAGGAGGAGTCCGGAGTGGAAGATCGTGTGGGCGCAGGCGGCGTGGGAGTCGTCGAAGAACGCCAGGTCGACCAGGCCGGAGCCGTCCTCGAGGGTGACGAAGATGACGCGCTTGCCGGACGGGATGGGCGGGGTCTGCGTGGAGGCCCGAACCCCTGCGACCAGGACCTTCTGTCCGGGGTGCAGTTCGCGCAGGTGGGCGGCGCCGGTGGCGCCGAGCTCGCGCAGCAGCCGGTGGTGGTGCTTCATCAGATGAGTGGAGACGTCGATGGAGAGCACGTCGAGTTCGGCCGACAGGCGCTCGCGTGCGGTCAGTTCGGCAAGGCCGGCCGGCTCGCTGCTGATGAGTTCCCCGCCGAGCGCGAGCTGGCCTTCGGCGGTCGTGCGGTTGCGGGCGTGGCGGTGGAGCTCGGCGGCCTGCAGCAGCAGATCCCGCCGGGTTACCGGGCCCTTGATCCGGTCGAGGGCGCCGATCTCGATGAGCCGCTCGGCGATCGGCAACGATGGGAGGGCTCTCTGCCAGAAGTCGGGCAGTGAGGTGTAGGGCTGGTGGGCGGCGATCCGCTCCGCCTCGACCTTGCTCATCCCCTTCACCTCGGACAGGGCCAGCCGGACACCCCAGCCGCTGGCCGTGGCCTCCACGCGGTAGGCGATGGACGACTCGCTGATGTCGACGGGCAGGACGGGCACTTGGTGGCGGCGCGCGTCGGCGACGATGACGCGCTTCGGCCACATTCCCGGATCGTGCTCCAGCAGCCCCGCATACAGGGCGGCCGGATGGTGGGCTTTGAGCCAGGCCGACTGCACCGCCGGGACCGCGAACGCGACCGCGTGCGCGCGGCAGAATCCATAGGCGCCGAACTCGCGGATGACCGCCCAGACTTCCTCCGCCACGGCCGGTGCGTAGCCGCGGCTCGCGGCCGCCGCCTTGAACCAGGTTTCGACGCCGGGCAGGCGCTCGGGATCGGCGAGGGCACGGCGGGCGACGTCGCCGGCGGCGCGGTCGCAGCCGGTCATCCGGACGAGGATCGCGATGATCTGCTCGTGCCAGATCACGACGCCTTTCGTGTCGTCGAGGATCGGCACCAGGTCGGGGTGGGGGTAGTGGGGTTCGGCGCCGTGGCGGGCGGCGATGAACCGCGCGGGCATGCCGCCTTTCACCGGGCCGGGACGGAAAAGGCTGATGTCCGCGATGACGTCCTGCATGTGGCGCGGCTGCAGCCGGCCCACGAGATCCATCTGACCCGGTGACTCGATCTGGAAGCAGCCGATCGTGTCGGAGCGCCGGATCATCTCGAACGTCGCCTCATCACCGAGGTCGACGTGGTCGGGGTTGTCGAGGTCGAGCTGACGGCCCGTGACGCGCCGGACTTCACCGACGGCGTGGGCCATCGCGGACTGCATCCGCACCCCGAGCACGTCGAGCTTGAGCAGGCCGAGATCTTCGACGTCCTCCTTGTCGGCCTGGACCATCGGGTAGTCGCCGCCGGGTGTGGGCTGCACCGGAAGCCGGTCCAGCAGAGTCGCGTTGGAGAGGATCACGCCGCAGGGGTGCATCGCGTAGCCGCGTACCAGCGCATCCAGGCCCTCGGCGAGCTCGAACAGGTCCCCGTACTGGCCTTGGGTGGCGGCGAGTTGGCGCAGCTCGGGGAGCTCGGCGAGCGCGGAGCGGATGTCGCAGGCCCGGATGTGCGGAAAGCTCTTGGCGATCCGGTCGACGTCCTGCGGTGCGATCCCGAGCGCGAGCCCGGTGTCCCGCAGCGCGTGCCGCGCCCGGTAGGTCTCCGGCATGCCGGTCACCGCGACCCGCGCGCTCCCGAACCGTTCGAAGATCTTGTCGTAGACCTCCAGGCGGCGGGCGGACTCGACATCGAGGTCGATGTCCGGCAGCGAGGTGCGCCGCTCGGACAGGAACCGTTCGAACAGCAGCCGGTGCTCCAGCGGATTGGCCGTCGCTACGAACAGGCTGTGGTTGACCATCGATCCGGCGCCGGAGCCGCGGGCGGCGACCCGTACCCCCATGGCGCGCACGTCGGCGACGACCTGGGCGACGGCGAGGAAGTATGCCTCGTAGTGCAGGCGGCCGATGACGTCGAGTTCGTAGTCGAGCTGTCGCACGGCGGCCGGATCGGCTTCGAGGCCGCGGGCGTGCATGCCGGCCTCGCAGCGCTGGCGCAGCAGACGCATCGCCCCGCCCTGCTCCCGGTCGGCCCCAACCACGTGCGGCTCGGGGAAGTGAGCCGAGCCGATCCCCAGATCCCGGACCGGGTCGAGGACGCAAGAGGCTGCTGTCGCATCGGTCTCGGCGAGGAGCGCGGCCGCGCGCTCGGGGCCGCAGTCGGCGGCGGCCGCGATCCGCTCGGCGACCGCCCGCATCTCGCTCGGGCCCTTCAGCCACCGCTCACCGCTGTCCGTCGAGCGCGGGTCGATCGGGCGCAGCAGGCGGGCGGCATCGAGGACGTCGGCGAGCCGATGCTGACCCGGGTCGGCATAGCGCACCGCGTTGGACACCACGACCGGCACACCCATGTGGTCACCGAGCTGCACGGTCCGCCCGGCCAGCCGCGCCGAGCCCGGCCCGGTGCCGGTCCGGCCGTGGAACACAGCCTCCAGGCGCAGGCCCGGCCCGGCCGCCTTCTGCCAGGGCCCGAGCAGCTGTTCGGCGACGTCGGGGCGGCCCGCGGACAGCGCCTGCACCGGCTCCGCGTCCGGGCCGAGCAGCACCACCAGGCCGTCGCCCAAGTGCTCCTGCAGCACGTCCCAGCCGGCGACCGGCACGCCCTCGACCGGGCGGGCGTGGGCGGCGGACACGATCCGGCACAGGTGCGCCCAGCCGGCCGCGGTCTGCGCCAGCAGCGTGATCCGGTGCCGGGCCTGTGCGACGTGCGCACCGCCACGCACCGGCATCCGCGCCCGCGAGCGCGTAGCGGCCGCCGTGGCGATGGGGGAGACGGCGAGGTCGACGCCGAACAGCGGCCGGACCCCGAGCGTGGCGCAGGCCTTGGCGAAGCGGACCGCCCCGGCGACCGTGTCGCGGTCGGTCAGCGCCAGCGCAGTGACGCCACGCTCGGCGGCGCGCTGGACCAGAAGGTGGGGGAGGGCTGCGCCGTAGCGGGCGGAGTAGCCGGAGGCGGCGTGGAGGTGGACCGCCGCTGTTGCGGGCATCACCGGTCACCTCCGTCGCTTAGGGCACGATTCGCGCCAAATGGCTCATTCGTACGTCTGCCACCAAGGTACTCGAACAGAAATCGAACACGCACGTCTGTTCTACCTCACGGGTCACGCGGTAGAACAGGAGGCACCACGCGTTTACGCAGACCACAGGGCACATCCGCAGGATCGCGGCGTCGTGGTTCGTGATCGGCCGGGCGGAGTAGTGCGCGCGGAGGGGGGAGCTGGCAGGGAGCGGCGGAGTATCCGGTCGAGGACGCCCTGGCCGAAGGTGTCGCTGTCCTGCCCGAGGGTGGGGGCTGGTGTCCTGTCTCAGTGATGTCCGGGCAGTCTCAAAGGTCTCTGGGTGACGGGGCGCTCGCCTCGCGGAAGTCTGGGCAAAGGAGGTGGCGTCTCGATCTTGTTTGGACACCCGTCGCTCGCTCTCCTCAGGCGTGCGATGGCCGGATCAATCCAAGCGGCGAATCTGGCTGGAGGCGGCGGACTGTCCTGGCGAGGGGGAGCGGTGCTGGCGTCCGTGCATATTGCGTACGCACGTGCTTTTGGCAGGCGTGTCGCATTTGCCCCGGCGCACTCTGGCTGGGAGCTTCCCGCTGATCCTGCACCTGCTCCCCATGGCCGTCTGCCTGTGGGTATACGCCTACCCGGGCAGCCTCCCGCGGGTCACCGCCTTCGCCGTCATCGGCATCTACCTGTGCTTCCAGATGGTCGTCCTCGCCGCACTCCGCCAGCGCGTCAAGGGATGGAAGCCCGCGGGGAACTGGAGCCTGGGCCGCGCCGGCCTCCCCATCAACATCGCCGCCCTCCTCTACGGGATCGCCGCGATGGCCGTACTCGCCCTTCCCGCCAAAGAGGCGACCGGCCTCTCCTTCGTCGACAAGTGGATCGTCCTAGTCGGCCTGGCCACCATCCTTGCCACAGGGCTCCTCTACATGCTCATCGCACGCCCCTACAACCGCTCCAACGCTCCCGAGAACGACGCACTCGCCGTCGCCCACCAACGCCAGCAGTCACACCCGCCAACAGGATCGGCACTCCTCGAAGGAGACCCTGAGTACCCAGAGCGCAGCACCCCGCCGCAGGCGACCAAGCACTGACCTTCCCCCACGTCTCCAAGCTCACCTGCGCCGCCGTGGCCTGCACCACGGAACTGAGCAGGTGGTATTTCAACGACGTCCGGGCTGGCGTTCTCGCGCTCCGCGGCGGCTGGCCGACGGCGCCCGAGATGCTGGCAGACGCAGCCGAGATCAAGATCCTCACCCAGTTCGGCGAGTGTCTCCGTGCCCTTCCAGACCGGCGCACGGCTGGCAGGGGAGGCAGCCGGACGGCTCGCGCCTTCGGGCAGTTGCCCGCCGAACCGCTGTACGCCGCGGCCCTGCTGACCCTGGCAGTCGGGATCCTCGACGATCCGGACGGCCCGACCACCCTCATACGGCTGGTGTCCGGCCTTCCCTCGACCAGCACCACCCACATTCGGCTACGAGAACTCGCCCCGCACTGCTCACCGAGGATGAGCGCGGCCATTCGTGCCAGCGTCCGCGTGAAGCACAGGAACGTCGGGCATCCCGCGCTGTTTCCGCAGCCTGCTACCCACCGAGGGCGTCTCGACCCCCGCACCATCCCCGCTGTCCTGCCTGAACACTGGGCCGCACCCCTCAGCGCGCTCCGTGCACCTGTACGCCAACTACGGCGCGACGCCGCCATCCGCCTCGTGCAGATGGCCACCGGCCACACGCGTGCCGCCGCCGGCCGCTACCTCGGCATTGCTCCCGGTGCGTTCCAGAGCGCAACCGTCACTGTCCGGAACGGGCAGAAGCAGCCCGGCAACGCCGCGGCCTACCAGATGGCTCTTCGTCGCGTGGTCGAGATCGCCATCGCCGAAGGCCAGCGTTCTAAGGCAGGAGCGCAGCCGAGGTAGCGAGTGTGCCTCGCGCTTACGCCGCGACAGCAAACGAGTTCGCAGGCACCGGAAGCTGCAGATACAAGCGTGCGAAATGGCCTGATAGCACAGCGCTCGCCCACGGACTGCAAGCCCTCAGCGGCCCGGTCCGGGGGCGAGGTTGAGATCACCTCTGGGATGGGGCAGAGGTGCGGAGGGGCGACGCGCCGGAACTCGTCAAGTTCCTGCTGACTTTGGGCTGCACCAGGCGTCGGCCTATCGACGCAAGTGGGTGAGGGCCTCGCTGAGTGTGGCTTTGAACTCGAACAGTTCACTGGTGCCGGTGGTGTGCAGCCGGTGGTGCAGGGGAGGGCATAGAGGGCCCACCAGGACCAGGGTGTGGTGTGCCCTCGCGTCGAGGAGGAGGCGCAGGAAGTCCATGTCGGAGTAGGTGAGTGCGCCGACGTCGATGATGAGAGCGCCGCCGCGGGGGAGGGCACGCAGAATCTGGTCGACTTGGTCGGTGGCACCGTGCCAGCGGGAGCACCTGCCGGTGAGGTGGATGATCGGCACGGGGGGATCGCCGAGGCTGGTCTGGATCACCTCGAATTGATGCCACGGGCCAGCCCGAGTCACTGGAACGCCATGGCAGCGCATGGGTGCCGCCGGCGCGAGGGCGGGATGTCATGCGGTGCGCGATTCCGGGTCACGGGTGCTCCTGGTGCGGGGTGAAGACCCAGGGGCGTCCGGCGGGCTGGGGGAGCCGAGCGTCGATGGCGAAAATCCGCACTGCGGGTTCAGGGCGGTGCGTGGATTCTCCGTGCGTTTCCTGCATGTGGGGACTACAGGACGCGCAGTCGCGTGAGCTTTCACTCTCCCACACGTCCGTCACTCGCTGCTCCCGGAGGGGGTCCCGCCGCTCCTTTCGGAGGAGACAGATCTCACTACTTCCCCACACCTTCTTAAGAGTGTTCGTGAATCTTCCGGGTAGTGAATCTGAGCTTGTTGCAGGACTTGTAGTGGGCGTGGTTAGCATCGGTGAGTGGGTAGTGCAGGCGCCCGTGGGCAGACCGTAGGATCTGCCGGTTCTCAGCAGTCGAGTGGAAGGTGGTGGGGGTTCGCTTCAGCGGCCCCACGTGATGGTTTCCTCCCCGGAGCCTTTGAGCTCCCGTGGCGTAGGACTGGCAGGCCCGCCCGCGCGTGACCCATATCCGCAGGTGATTGTCGACGCGTTCGGAAACGTCGTGTCCCACAATGACAGCGCCCTCGCCCTGATGGCTGGCCTGGAGCCGGGCATGCCGCTCGCGGGCGCGGCTCCTGCCTGGCTGACCGACGCCCACGCGACCACCGTGTCCCAGCTCTCCACCACGCGTGAGGGCGAAGTTGCCGAGCCTGCACGCGGCCTCATCCGTGACCTTGATGTCACGGCATTCCCTGGCCGCACAGGCGACGGGTCGGTGACATGGTGGCTGGTCGACGACAGCGACCTGCGTTTCGTGCGATCCGAGCTCGACGGCGAGCGCACCCGCAGCCGCCTGCTGCAGGACATCTCCAGTGAGCTGCTGTCGTCGTTGAACATCGAGCGGTGCATGGAGGTGACCGCGCAGATGGCGGCGCAGCATCTGGCCGATGCCGCCGTCATCATCGGTGCCGGCGCCGGACGTACTCTCCCCGTGACCTGGGCCACCACCGGCGGCCCCGTGCGACAGCAGAGAATCGCCGTCGACGCACGGGAACTGCCCGGCCTCGCCGAGGCGTTGGCGGGCTTCCCGCCCGTCCCCTCCCGCTGGATAGACCCACAACTGGTGCCCGGCTGGGTGGTGCCGGAGGAATTCGGCGACGGGCCGGCCTGTATCGGGTCGGTCGTCGTGGTCCCGCTGCCCGGGCACGGGCTGCCCGCGGGTGCGATCGTGCTGCTGCGGCGCAGCGAAGAGGCCGCGTTCACCGCGGCTGAGGAGACGTTCGCGCGGCTCTTCGCCGCGCGCGCCGGAGCCGCGCTGTCGGCCGCACGCATGTACGCCGACCAGACCCACATCACCAATGTGCTGATGCGCGAGCTGCTGCCGCCCTCTGTGCAGCAGACGTCCGGCATCGACTTCTCCGGCCGCTATGCGGCTGCTGCCGCGGCGGAGCATGTGGGAGGCGACTTCTACGACGTCCATGCCTCCGACACCGAGGACGGCGAGACCTTCGCGGTGCTGGGCGACGTGTGCGGCAAGGGACTTGAGGCCGCCGTGCTGACCGGAAAGATCCGCAACACGCTGCAGGCGCTGCTCCCGTTCGCCGACGATCACCTGCGCGTCCTGAAGCTGCTCAACAGCGCGCTGCTGAACTCGCACCACACGCGCTTCGCCACGATGGCACTCGTGTCCGCCTCCCGGGTGGGCAACCGGGTGCGGCTACGGGTGACCAGCGGCGGGCACCCCGCCCCACTCGTCGTGCGAAGGGACGGCCAGGTCGAGGAAGTCGCCACCCGCGGCACCCTCATCGGCGTCGTACCCACCATCAGTGCGTCGACGGCCGAGGTCGAGCTGCAGCCGGGCGAGACGTGCCTGCTGTACTCGGACGGCATCACAGAGGCGCACGGCGGTCCGCTGGGCGACAGCATGTTCGGCGAGCAGCGTCTGCACGACGTCCTCGCCGGCTGCGCGGGGCTGCCCGCCGAGGCAGTCACCGAACGCGTCCACATGGTCGCTACTCAGTGGATCGACGGCGGCCCCAAGGACGACATGGCCCTGCTGGCCATCACCGCCCCCCGCTCCGCCCACCTCACGGCAGTTGACGGACACACCCGAGGCAGGTTCACGGCATGACATCCACCAGCGTGACCGAAGGCACCGGCATGCCCTCGTTCAGCGTGCTGCGCGACCAACTGTGGCAAGCGGTGAGCAACGTCGACGACACCCACGCTGTAGCCCTCGTGCGCCACGCGGCTCACGCCCTGGCCCAGGCAGAGGGAACGTCACCGCAGACGGCCGCGGAGCGCGTCCTGCTGGAACTCATCGCACCCACCCAGGAACGCGTGGGCGTGGAATGGGCCGCGAACACCATCACCATCGCGCAGGAACACGCCGCGACCGCGATCAACGAACGCTGCGTTTCCGCCGTCGCCGACACCGCCCCTGCCACCCCTGAACCGGCCAAGGGCCGGTTGACCGTGGCGTGCGTGGACGGCGAGTGGCATGCCCTGCCCGCCCGGCTGGTCGCCGAAGTGCTGCGGCTGCGCGGCTGGCACGTGGACTACCTCGGCGCACAGGTACCCACCCAGCACCTGATCGCCCACCTCCACCAGCGCCACTCCGACGCCGTCCTGCTCTCCTCCTCCATCCCCACCCACCTGCCGGTCGCCCACACCGCGATCAGCTCCTGCCAGACCGCCGGCATCCCGGTCATCGCTGGCGGTGCCGCCTTCGGGCCCGACGGGGCGTACGCCCGCCTCATGCAGGCTGGCTGGGCTGCGAACGCAGGCGGGGCCGACGCGCTCCTGACCAAGGGGATCGAGAGCCCCACCGTCCAGGCGGCCCGGCTGGTCAACGCGGACCTCCCCCACCTGGAGGACCAGGAATACACGATGGTGCGCCAGAGCCGGCGTCAACTCGTCAAGCAGACCCTCGTAGACGTGGAAGAGGGCTTCCCCGTGATGCGCCAGTACACCGAATACCAGCGTGAACGCACCGTCGAGGACATCGACCACATCGTCAACTACCTCGCCACCGCCCTGTATGTGGACGACGATGCGCTGTTCACGCGCTTCATCACCTGGACTGCGGACATACTCGTCGCGCGCGGGGTCCCCGCCGTCAGCCTGCTGCCCGCACTCGGATCACTTGACCGGCAACTATCCGACTTCCCCCGCGCCACCTGCATCCTGGCCACGGCCCGAGGGGCCCTGAGCGTTCCAGGACAGCGCGCATGATCCATGACCTCCTCATCGTCACCTCCACCCGCGAAAGCGGCGTGCTGACCCTGTATGTCAGCGGGCAGCTCGACTACGAGACCAGCGACGAGTTCACCCGGCACGCAGAGCAGGCCCTCACCGCACGCCCGGGCGTAAAGAACATCATCGTGGACTGCCTCCAGCTGACCGAGGTGGACTCCATGGGGCTGTCCGCGCTTCTGGCCCTGCGGCGCCGTGCCGACACCGCGGGCGCCACACTGCATCTCGAAAGACGCCCCCGCCAGCTAAACCGGATCCTTGACGTCACCGGAACTCTGACCTACCTCACCCAGGACAGCGCCCAGAGCGCCTCCCCGGGTGCCAGAACCCGGGAAGCCCCCCGTACCCACGGTGGTGAGCAGCTGTCCCCGACGTCCGAAGGCCGCTCGGCTTCGGACATCAGCGACCACAACTGACGAGCTCTGCACCGCTCTGGTACGGCAGAGCAGACCCTCGGGTGCGCTGCAAGCGCGTTCCGCCGGTGGCCATCGGGTCATCTCGCAGCCGCGCACCACCCGTGTGAGCAGGCGTGAGGCGTGCATCGGTGCAGCCCAACTTCCACCGATCTCAGCCCAGGTCCGCTTCTCGTGCATGAGAGCGGGCTCTGGCCCACTTCCTGTGGAGTCGTTATGCCCTGTCACGGCCTGCGGGTTCATGGACGAAGGCGGACGGGCGGCGGCCGCCGTTCGGGACGGCGGCTGCATGCCCCTTACAGGTGCTCCTGTCCTCCCCGGACAGGGCACTGGAGCACTCCCTCCAGGCAGCCGGGGGCGTGGTCCAGCCCGGCCTCAGCGTTGCCCCGAGGGACTGGCCGGGCTGTCGGCGACTTCCGCGGGAGTGGAAGGCAAGCCCGGCGTCATTGGCGCCGCAGGGTCGCTCTGCTGCGGGATAGGCCCTCTCCGATACGCCAGAAGGCGCGGAGGACTGATCTCAGGGTAGAGCCCGCACCCTGAATCGGACCCAGACCATCCGGAGCTGTTTCATGCAGCGCGCTAACGGCTGTACCCATTTCACCCGTCCGCGGGGCGAATTCTGAGCACGCTACTGGCCGATGACGCCAACTGTGCGCTCAGTCACAATTGAATTGTGACTGAGCACTAGAACTGTCCAATGAGCACTGGACTTGTCGTGCTGAGCATTTGAGTTGGCGGGCAAGGTAGCGCCCCCCCGGGCTGAGCTGGGCCGCTTCGCCAGTTCTCGGCTTCATCTCCCACTTGCGTGGTGCGCTGAGGCGATGGAGAGCTGGCTGCGAGTCGAACCTGCGGCGCCCGGGGCTCTGTGGTCGCACACGGCCGGGCTGCGCGACCTTGTCGCCCCGTGCGTGATCAATCCAGAGATCGAGGACGAGGCCGGGGCCCCGTCGCTGGATTGATCGATGGCCGCCGGGTCGGAGCACCGCGTGGCCGGCAGTCGATCGGCCCGGCCCTCGTCACGACGGGGCTCGAAGGGTACGAAGCCAAAGAGATCAAGCACTGAGCTGGGGTTCTCTGGGCTTGCGATGGTCTGCGGCATGCAGCGGTCTGACTGGCTGGGTGGTTTCACGTCGTCCGAATCGCGCATGATCGAATCTCTTCGGATTGATCGTGGGATGGTGTGGTGTGGGGGACTGGCGGACCGATCCGACGTTCGCGATGTGTCGGGCGCTGGTGGACGGGGCGGATCTGGCCTCGTTCGCGGGAGGCCCGTTCGACGTCCGGGCTGTCGTGGAGACCATCCGGCCCGGGACCTTCGAGGGAGCCGCTCTCGACGACCTTCCCTGGGGAAACTTCCCTCACGGGGAGAAGGCCCGGGAGGCCGTTCGCCTGCTGCACGCCAAGGACGAACCGGCCCGTAACTCGATGGGTGTCCTGATCGGCAGGTGCGCCGACGACAGCCGGGCCGCCGCCGCTCTCGCCGTCCCGTTCCTGATCCGGATCGCTACCGACCCCCACCATCGACACCGCACCGATGCCCTCCGCGGTCTCGCGGCCCCGGCCCGAGCCCGTCACTTCGGTGCCGCCTCCCGCGACGAACTCCTCCTTCACCGCTCCGGCCCCCAGCACGACGACTACGACGACTACGGCGTCGAGGTGACCGGCTACCCGGCGGGCTGGTCGGTGGCCGCCGCCCGAGCCGCGATCACTGCCGGAGCCCCCACGCTCCTGCCTCTCCTCGACGACTCCGACCCGGCCATGCGCATCGACGCCTCCTACGCGCTCGCCACCGCGGCCGACTCCGGGCATACGGTCCGAAGCGCCTTCGCCACCCGGTTCACAAAGGAGCAGGACCCCCTGGTCCGGGCCGCCTTGGTTCTCGCCACCGCAGAGACCACACGTTCTCACCCGCACCAGCCAGCCACCGCGTGGATCCGCGAGCTGTGGCAAGACCGGACACAGGCCCCCGAAGTCCGCCTTGCCGCCGCGATCAGCTGGCTCTGCCTCACCGACGAACCCGCTCTCGACGCCCTGCACACCACTGTCGACGCCTTGGCCACCGAAGAACGCGCCCGCGCCATGGACGTCCTGCCCTGGATGGCCGCCGCCGGTTGCGGTGAGCCGGGGCTCCTGCGCTGCGTCCGCCGCATGCTCCACCCCGACGAGCCCGAACCGTCCGACGACCCCTGGGCCTGACTGCCCGCAGCGACGAGCGGCCGGCTCTCGACCACGCCGCCCGCGCACCTGCCCGCGTTCTGTGCATCACAGTTGTCCGTCGGAGCCAACTAACGCGCACGGTCACACCAGGAGTCACCACGCGTTTACGCAGACCACAGGGCATCGCGGCGGCGCGGCGCGTGATCGGCCGGGCGGAGTAGTGCGCGTGCGGCCGCGGACCGGCAGGGGGGGGCGTGGGGCAGTGGAGCATCCGGTCGAGGTCGCACTGGCCGGGCAGGTCGCGGTCCTGCCCGAGGGTGAGGGCTGGTGGTACGAACCCAAGTTATGGACAGGGCTTGAAGCTGTCCGTGGTCCGCTGTGAGGCTCTTGAGTCAGATGACCTCTGGATTAGCCAGATCCCGGTATCAAGATCCCACGGGGCGATTTGAATAGAATTTTCCTATATTCAGAATCATGTGCGCTGACATCACTCCCTTCCGGATCGAGGTCCCGCAGGCTGACGTGGACGACCTGCACGATCGTCTGGCTCGTACTCGGTCGCCGTACCCGGTGCCCGGCGCCGATTCGGGCTGGGACCACGGCATCCCCCCGCACTACCTGCGCGAACTGGCTGCCCACTGGATGGACGGGTTCGACTGGCGGGCCCACGAGGCCAGGCTGAACGAGTACCCGCACTTCGTGACGGAGATCGACGGGCAGACAATCCACTTCCTGCACATCCGCTCGCCGGAGCCGGACGCCACCCCGCTCCTGCTGAACCACAGCTACCCGACCTCGTTCGTGGAGTTCCTGGAGGCCAGCGGCCCGCTCACCGATCCACGCGCGCACGGCGGGGATCCGGCAGACGCGTTCCATGTCGTGATCCCCTCGCTGCCCGGCTTCGCCTTCTCCAGCCCGCTCTCCGCGCGCGGCTGGAACCTGGAGCGCACCGCCCTGGCCTTCGGTGAGCTGATGACCCGGTTGGGCTATGAGCGGTTCGGGGTGGAGGGCGGCGATCTCGGTGCCGGTGTGACGGGCCGGGTGGTGATGCTGATGCCGGAGCGGGTGATCGGCGCGCACACTCACGGCGACCGGCTCCAGCTCGGCATGGCCGGCGAGGATCTCCCGGTGCCGGACGGGCTGAGCCCGGAGGAACAGGCCGGGCTCGAAGCGGCGCAGCGCCGGTGGTCGCAGATGAAGGGCTACAAGGTCCTGCACATGACTGCGCCCAACGCCCTGGCGGCGGGGCTGACCGACTCACCGGTGCTGCAGCTGGCGTGGATCGCGGAGAAGTTCGTGCAGTGGGCCAACCCCGCCACACCGATCAGCCGAGAGAATGTGCTGATCACAGCGAGCCTGTACTGGTTCACCCGCACAGGGCCCGCGGCAGGCGACTTCTACTGGGAGCTCGCCCACGCCGACAACCCCGGCTGGGGCGACCCTGCCGGCGTCCCCATGGCCTCCTCGCTGTTCTACAGCGACCCACTGGTCCGCAAGGTCCTCGGCCCCGCCGAGGACAGCGAGGTGTTCTTCCGCGAGCACCTCGAAGGCGGGCACTTTCCCGCCTTCGAGGTGCCCGACCTGTTCGTCGACGACATCCGGGCCTTCTTCAGAACGCTCCGCGACTAGTCCGCCGTGCTGCACGGTTCCTCGCCCCGCTGCACTGCCGCCGCAGGCAGCGGGCCCCTAGGCTGCGTTCGCCATGAGTAACAAGACCCGTCCGAAGATCAGTGACCGGCAGCGCCGCGCGATGCTGGTGCGTCGGCACCTGCTCGCCCCGTCCACGCGTGCGGCATCGGTGGAGCAGGTCGCCGAGGCGTTGGTGGGGCTGCATGCCACCGAACCGGCCACCGTGTTCCTGTCCGTGGCCGCGCGAATGAACGGTGCGACGCCGCAGACGGTGGAGCGGGCCTTGTACGAGGAGCGGAGCCTGGTGCGCATGCTGTGCATGCGCCGCACCGTGTTCGTGGTGCCCCGGGAGCTGGCGCCGGTCGTGGAGGCGGCTGCCGCCCGTACGGTCGCGGCTCGTGAACGCGCCGCCCTGGTCAAGGTGCTGGACGGGCAGCTCGGGCACGACGCGCGATGGCTGGCCGATGTCGAGAGCGAGGTCGAGGCGGCCCTGGCGGGGCTCGGTGAGGCTGATGCCACCCAGATCGCCGATGCCGTGCCCCGGCTCAAGGAGCAGAACACCATCTCGCCGGGCAAGACCTACGAGACCCGGCCCCGGATCAGCAACAAGGTGCTCACTGTGATGGCGGCCGAGGGCCGCCTGCGTCGTGGTCGCCCGCAGGGATCCTGGACCTCGGCGAAGTTCCGGTGGACCCTGGCCGAGCCCCACCCGCAGCTGCCGGCCGATCAGGCCCGAGTCGAACTCGCCACCCGCTACCTGTCGGCCTTCGGGCCGGTCACCCTCGACGACCTGAAGTGGTGGACCGGCTGGAACCTCACCCAGGCCCGCACCGCCCTGGCCGGCACCGCGGCCATCGAGATGGACCTGGAGGGCACCACCGGCCCTGGCTACGTCCTGCCCGGCGATCCGGTACTCGACATGACCGAGGACGACGACGCCGCCCTGGCGGTCAATCTGCTGCCCACACTGGACCCCACGGCGATGGGCTGGCGGGACCGGGGCTGGTATCTCGATCCGGCGCACGCATCCGAACTCTTCGACCGCAACGGCAACATCTGCCCGACCGTCTGGGCCGGCGGGCGCATCATCGGCGGCTGGAGACAGTGCGATGACGGACAGATCGTCACGGAACTCCTCACAGCCCCGGCAGAGCGCCGGGTGCGCGCAGCCCTCGTGGCCGAGGCGGACCGGCTCTCCGAGTTCCTCGGTGACGTCCGTGTCCGCCCTCACGTGCGCACCCCGCTCATGGACCGCCTGAACGCATAGCCTCGTGCCCGGGCTCGGCCGGCGGTGGTGGGTCAGGGGCGGTAGACCTTGCCGGGCTGCGGGGTGGCCGGCGACATCAGCTGGGGCACGGTGACGAAGGTGTATCCCTGTTTGCGCAGTTCCTTGATGATGCCGGGCACGGCGGGGATGGTTCCGGCGTAGCGTTCGTGCAGGAGGATGATCCCGTCGCGGTGGGTCTGGTCGAGAACCCGCTTGGTGATCAGGTCAGTGTCGGTGGTCGCGAAGTCCTTCGCGGTCACGCTCCACAGGATCTGGGACAGCCCGAACTTCTTGAGGATCTTCGACACGTCGTCGTTGGTGGTCCCGTGCGGCGGCCGCATCAGCCGCGGCGCCTTCCCGGTCGCCTTCTCGATGTCGTCCTGTACCGGCTCGATCTCTGCCCGGATCTGTTTCTCATCAAGTTTCGTCAGGTCTTTGTGCGACCAGGTGTGGTTGCCTATCTCGTGCCCTTCAGCTGCCATGCGGCGTATTGTCTGTGGATATTTCTCGGTGTGCCCCTTTCCCTGCAGGAAGAAAGTCGCGTGGACTTTCTCCTTTTTCAGGACGTCGAGGAGTTTCGGTGTGGGGGCGCTGGGGCCGCCGTCGAAGGTGAGGGCCACACACTTGGCCTTGGAGCAGTCGACGGGACGACCGTGGTGCGCGGCGTCGGTGGCCTTGTTCCGGGCATCGGCCGGGGAGATGACACCGGTGAGGGTGCTGCATGCGGACAGGGTGAGAGCCAGAGCGGCAGCCGCACCGGCGGCGACAGTGGAGCGCTTCATCGGCCGGCTCACCGGCCCGTCTCGTCGGCCGCGGCATACAGGGACTGCAGGCCGCGATGGAGGGCGAGGGCGAAGGCCGCACATCCCACCACCAGCAGAATCAGCTGAGCGAGCGCGGGTCCGAAGAAGGCGTCACGGAACACCGTGTGGGAGATCAGGCCGGTCATCCGGGAGGCCAGAGGGAGGCCTCCCGCCACGGCCAGGACGCCGATGACGGCAGCAGCACCGGCCAGCAGGGCATTCAGAGAATTCGGCTTGCGATTCATTGTCGTTTCCCTTTGAAGGAGTGAATAACTTCAACAGGGAACACGCTACGAATCACGCGGCATGCTTTTCTTCGGCACAAAGTAGGCGAAGCGAGGGTGGCGAAAGATGGACTCCCTGGCCGCTCTCATACTTTGGTATAGAGATACGCGGTATCGGAGCCGGTGGTGACGGGCAGCCTTTTGGGCCCCGTACGCTAGGACGTTATGGAATGGGGAAAGACACTGCGGCCAGGGCGGATAGCCGACCTGGCGATCGCGGTCGGCAGCGCGGCGCTGTGCGTGACCGTCAGCTTCGCGCAGAGCCACGGCCTGGGCGTCTACCCGCGCTTGGCCTCACCCCAGCTGCCCACACTCAGCGTGGACGGCATCGCCCCCTGGCCGGTTGCGGCCTTCGTCCACTACGGCACACTCGCCGTGGCCGGCAGCGCACTGCTGTGCTGGCGGCGCCGGTGGCCGATCGCCATCGCCGTCATCCTGATCGTCGCCTCGACGCTCGTCTCGCTGATCCCCGCCGCACTCGTCGCGCTGTTCACCGTCGCCACCCAGTGCTCGGCCCGCACCACCGCAGCGGTGAGTGCGCTGGCTCTACTGCCGCTGCCGCTCTACCTCGCCGTCGCGGTGCCGCCGTCCGCGCTCGCCCTGGCCACCACGGTCACCGGCGGTGTTCTGGTGGCCGCCGCGGTCATCTGGGGCCTGTTCCTGCGCGGCCTGCACGAACGCAGCGAACACAGCCGCGCCCAGGCTTTGTGGCGGGCCGAGCAGATCCGCCAGCGCGAACGCGAAGCCCTGGCCCGGGAGATGCACGACGTCCTCGCCCACCGCCTGTCCCTGCTGAGCGTGCACGCCGGCGCCCTCGAAGTGAACCAGCAGGCCACCCCCCAGCAGGTCTCCGAGGCCATGGGCGTCATCCGCACCAGCGCCCACCAGGCGATGGAGGACCTCCAGCAGGTCCTCGGCGTACTGCGCACCCCGCTCCAGCCCCAGGAACACAGCCCCGAACCGCCGCAGCCCACCCTCGCCGACCTGCCCCGTCTCCTGGCCGAGTCCCGTCGTACCGGGATGCACATCGACCTCGCCCAGCGCCTCGACGACGGGTCGGCGGTCCCGGACACCACCGCCCGCACCGCCTACCGGATCGTGCAGGAAGCCCTCACCAACGCCCACAAGCACGCCCCCGCGCAACCCGTCCGCATCGACCTGCGCGGCACACCCGGAACAGGACTGACCGTGGAGATCACCAACCCCATGCCCGCCACGGGCAGGCCCCTCATGCCCGGCAGCGGGAGCGGCCTGTCCGGCCTCACCGAGCGCACCGCCCTGGTCGGCGGCACCCTCACCGCCGGCCGACGCGGTCAGAGCCATCACGTCCGCGCCGACCTGCCGTGGCCCGCATGATCCGCGTCCTGCTCGTCGACGACGACGCCCTGGTCCGCGCCGGACTGCGCCTGATGCTCGCCTCAGCCAACGACATCACCGTCGTCGCGGAAGCCCAAGACGGCACCGAGGTCACCGACCTGGTCGCACACCATCAGCCCGACCTGGTGCTCATGGACATCCGCATGCCCGGCATGGACGGCCTGGAAGCCACCCGGCTCCTGCGCGCCCGACCGGGCGCCCCCGAGATCGTCATGCTCACCACGTTCACCACCGACGGATACGTCCTGAAGGCCCTGCAGGCCGGAGCGGCCGGATTCCTCCTCAAGCACACCCCGCCCCACCAGATCATCGACGCCGTACGCCGGGCCGCGACGGGCGAACCGGTCATGTCGCCCGACGCCCTCGGCCAGCTCATCACCGCCGCCACCGCAAGCACCCCGCGCCAGCCCGCACCGGCCGCCCTCACACACGCCGACGCCCAGCAGCAACTCGACCAGCTCGGCGCCCGGGAACGAGAAGTCGCCCTCGCCGTCAGCCAGGGCAGGACCAACGCCGAAATCGCCGCAGAGCTCTACATGAGCGTGCCCACCGTCAAATCCCACATCTCCCACATCCTGGCCCGTCTCGAACTCAACAACCGCGTCCAGATCGCCCTCCTCGTCTACCGCGCCGGACGCCTCTAACCCGGCACGTCGGCCGGGTGCGATCTGCGCCGGGCTTGCCGGCCCGCTCGACAAGCCGTCTTCCGTCGTGCGCTCTAGCATCGTGATGATCCGCGTTGTCCCAGGTCACGGCGGCACGACAGGTGTGGAAGGCGAGGAGTGCCATGGCCCGGCAGGACGCAGCCCCGTTCACCGTTGCGGTCCCCGACGAGGTGATCGCCGACCTGCAGGAGCGCCTGCGGCGCACCCGGTGGACGGACACGGTCGCCGAGGGATGGCAGTACGGCAGCGACATCACCTACCTCAAGGAGCTGCGCGACTACTGGGCCGACAGCTTCGACTGGCGCAAGCAGGAAGCCCGCCTGAACCAGCTCGACCACTTCCGCACCGAGATCGACGGCATCGGCATCCACTTCCTGCACCAGCGCTCGGCGAACCCCGACGCCACCGCCCTGGTGCTCCTGCACGGCTGGCCCAGCTCGTTCCTGCAGATGCTGCCCATCCTGCCGCTGCTTGAGGACTTCCACGTCGTGGTCCCCTCGCTGCTGGGCTTCGGCGCCGTTCGACCTGGACGTGCGCGATCATCTTGCGGCGTGCGAGCGGGTCCACTGGGGGCGCACCCTTCTGCGCGGTGCGCGGGCCGGTCGGACGGTGGCCGGATCAACGGGTGGTCAAAGGCGCCGCGCAGGACCGTCGTTGGGTTCTCGTGCGGGCCGTCGTCCTGGTAGGAGTAACGCCGGCCCGCTCAGGGGTCGGCGATGTTGTGATAGCCGCGCTCCTCCCAGAATCCGGGGCGGTCCTGCGGCATGTGCTCGATGCCGCGCAGCCACTTGGGCCCCTTGTACTCGCCACCTGCTCGGCCACGAGATGAAACGGCGTCCGCTGATGATGTCCGGTCCGGTGCTGCCCGTGGTGCGGCGCGTCATGGAGATCACCGGCACGGACCTCGCTCTCCCGCTCGCGTCCGACCGGAACGAGGCGATCGCGAGGCTGCGGAGCGCGAACTCCGCCTAACAGCACGAAAGAACGAACAAGGAAGGACGGGAACCCTTCGGCTGCCCGCCCTCTTCCTGTTTCCCGGCTCGCCCGGCGCGGTTCAGACCGTCAAGTCGTTCTCCGCCAGCAGACCCCTGCGCAGCTTGGCCACGAGGCGGCTAAGCAGGCGCGAGACATGCATCTGTGAACAGCCGATCTCTTCCGCGATCTGCTGCTGCGTGCGCTCCTCCACGAACCGGAGGTGTACCAGAAGCCTTTCCCGGTCGTCGAGACCGGCGATCAGCGGGGCCAGCGCATGGAAATTCTCGACGAGCTCGAAGCGCTCGTCCTCCCGCCCGACGAAGGCGGCCAGAAGGGTGTCGGACTCATCCGCGCCCGCGCTGACGGTCGCGTCCAGGGACACGGAGTTGTAGCCGTTGGCCGCCTGCTGCGCCTCGGCGACCTCGGCCGGGTCGAGTTGCATGAGCTCGGCCAGTTCCCGGGTGGTCGGCAGGCGGCCCAGCCGGCTCTGCAACTCCTCGGTGGCCTGGGACAGCTCGACACGGGCCTCCTGGAGCCGACGCGGCACGTGCACGGCCCAGGAGGTATCACGGAAGAAGCGCTTGATCTCGCCGACGATGTAAGGGACGGCGAAAGAGGTGAACTCGACCTCGCGGGACAGGTCGAACCGGTCGATCGCCTTGATCAGCCCAATGGTCCCGACCTGCACGATGTCCTCACGCTGTTCGTCCCCCCGGTACTTGAACCGCGAGGCCGCGTACTGCACCAACGAAAGGTTCATCTCGATCAGGGTGTTCCTGGCGTACTGATGTGCGCGCGTGCCTTCTTCGAGCACGGAGAGACGCTCGAAGAAATGAGCGCCCAGCTCCCGGGCGTCACGGGGCGCTATGGACATCGGGTCCGCGTAGGCCCGTTCCACCAGCCCTGCGTCGACTGTTCGCCGCTCCGCCTGCTGCACCGTCGTGCCGGACATAGATGTGGCCTCAATTCCTTCACCGAATAGACACAAAATCTCCCCGCCCGGGCCAGGTACCCCTGGCTCGGGCACGTATACGTGCGCGCTTCACCCGCGGCCGACCACCGGGTCTCCTTCCGGATCCGATGCGGTACGCGGCCGTTCTCGGGGTACGGGATTCCGGTCACGCGGCGAACGCGGCAACGCGTCATTCAGGGAGGCAATATGCGGGTCGAGGCGTCGGTCACCACCGGCAAGGGGCACGGGTTGCCGTTCGATGTGCTGATCCACGGCGCGCCCCCCCGGGCTGGACCGGACGGGTGCGCGGACGATCGACGAGGCGCGACGTCTGGTGGCGCAGATGACCGAGCTATCCAGGCAGGCCCCGGCCGGGTCCGTCATGGTGGACCTCGTAGCCGGCGACTCCACGGTGGCCCGGGCCCTTCAGGAGAACAGAGTGGGCGGGGGCGGATCCTTCGATCCGGAGGCGGCCCACAGGAGACACCGGCGTGGCGAATACCGGGCCGCGAGCTGACCGCGCTTCAGACCTGCGCCGCGAGGGGGAGCGACAGTGCGGCCGTAACGGTCTTGCCCCACGCATCCGTGGTGATCTGGAGACGCGAGCACAGCCGCCGCGCCATCGCCCAGCCGTAACACCCCGGCTGACCCGCCTCGTTGTCCAGCGAGCGGGGACGGTCACCACTTCTGTCGCTGACCCGGAACTGCAGCTCGTCGCTGTTCAGCCGGATGCTGAAGCGGGTCACCCCGCCCGCGTGCTGAAGCGCGTTCGCTATCAGTTCGCTGACCACGAGCAAGGCGTCGTCGCGCAGGCGCCGGGCCTCGGGCAGGGGAAGGCCGCAGCAGACCTCCATCAGCACCGAGCGGACCTGGGACCTGGCATCGGCGCTGCTGATCCCGGGCTGCTCCGTCGCATCCGCAAATCTCATGACGGCCTCGCTCTCTTCCTCGTACGGGCTCGATGGCGACCGAAGGTCGTGTGCTCCTCCCCGGTTGCCCCACATCACCGGCCACACACGCCCCCGCCCGGGTCCGACGGCTCCGGGGCGCCGTGCCGGAATGCCCGTGATGCCGGAGAGACGCATGCATGCGATCGGGCCGGGCACTGGGGTCGCGAACCGTCGTCCGGGCGCCCAGCCCACGAACAGATTGGCAGAAGCGCATGCTTCTCGCGCATCCCGCGGTCCTGACCCGGCTCCTGGAGCAGTACGCGACGCTGCTCGCGCTGAACGCGCAGGAAGGCTCCCCCGAGGCTCAGCGCCGCATGGAGGACATCGCCTACACACTGTGCGTGACCACCGGCACCCGGGACATCGACAGCGCTCTCGTCGCCGCGCGCCATCAGCTCCCCGGCGCCCGTCCCGAGGACGACTCCGTCCTGGGCGACACCGCGCAGCGGGTCCCGGGCGACAGCGTCAAGGACGCCGAGGCCGACATCGTTCCCGCCTCCGTCGCGACCGCCGCGGAACCAGACGCGCTGACCCGGCCGGAGACCACGTCGGCGGCCTGAGCCGGCGAGCGCCGCGGGTTCGAGCGCTCGCGCCCGTGTCAGGAGCGCGAGCGCGGCACGGGCAGAGGCATGAACGCGTCCCCCGCCCCGCGATAAGTGCCGTCGACGCCTCCGGAGACCTACTGGCTCCCGTCGCCGCTGCACGGCAGCGACTGCATGTGGTGCGGCATCATGCACGAGAGCGGGCAGGCGGCCGCCGGGTTCCAGCAGGAAGCGGAAGCGGGCGCGGCCCCCGGGGCCCAGGCATGACGTTCGGCATCACGGCGGCACGAGGATTTCCGGGCGGGCGCACGGGGGCCGACGCTGGTGTGCGAAGGTACGGGCCATGACTTCAGGCAGAAGCGACACCCGCGTTGAGCAGCACGGAAGCGTCACCGCGGTGATGCTCTCCGGCGAGGCGGACCTGCACAACCTCGCAGAGGTCGTCGAGGCGTTCGCCCAGGCTCTGCACGACCCGCACACCAAGGCCACCGTGATCGACCTGTCGGCCCTCACCTTCGCTGACAGCGTGCTCCTCAACCAGCTCCTCAGGGCGCAGACCGATCATCGAGCCGAGAGCAGGCCGCTGCGGATCGCCGGACCTCTGCACCCCGGCGTCGAACGGCTGCTCCAGATCACGGGGGCCGACGAGATCCTCGGCGTCGCGGCGGATCTCGCGACCGCCCTGCGCGAATTCGGCGCCGAGTCCCGGTGACGGCCCGGCCCGCCCGGCACCCCGGGCTCCGCCCGTGTGCCGCGGCCCGGGGCGGGCACGCTGGACGGACACACCGTTCGGACGGAACGGAACGAACGAGACCGACAGTGCAGAAAGGGGCCGGGATGGCGAGCCCGCCCGAACACGGGACCATGAGCCTGACCTGCCCCGAAGCACGCAGTTACGTCAGAGCGGTGCTTCAGCCGCTGTGCGACACGCTCCCCGAGCAGCAGGCCGCCCTGCTGCAACAGGACGCCTGTCTGATCACCAGCGAACTGGTCACGAACGCGATGCTTCACGCGGGGGGCGTCAGGGACTTCGAGGCCCGCGTCGAGGGGCAGGTGCTGATCATCCGTGTCGGAGACCACAGCCCCACGCCGCCGACGCCGCGAACACCCGTGCCCGCGGTGCCGGGCGGACACGGCTGGCTTGTCGTCCGGCGGCTCAGCACCGACCTCTCGGTCGAACCCGACGCACGCGGCAAGACCGTTCGCGTCACCCTCGACGCCTCCCGCATGGCCGGCTGAGCCCTGCCCGGCTCCACGGGTCCGTGAACCGTCCGACCGGAGAATCCGGCATGCGTGTCCTCGCCGCGAAGGGGTACCGAAGCATTGTGCTGCAGCCCGGAGAGCTTGTGGTCTTCCTGGGGGACCGGAAAGAAGGGCTCGTATGTCCGCGTCGCTGTTGGAGACCGTTGATCTCAACGCGCCGGTCCCCGTCGCCTGGGAGCTGTGGAGCGACGTCTCCCGTTGGCCCGCCTTCCTGAGCCATGTCCGGCTCGTGGAACGGCTGGACGAGCGCCGGTTCGCCTGGCAGCTCGAACTGCCGGGCGCCGACAAGAACTTCGTCGCGGAACTGACCGAGGTCGTCGCGGAGGACCGGAACGCGTGGCGCACCGTCGAGGGCGTGGAGCACGCCAGGGTCGTCACCTTCCACCGGCTCAGCGCGACCACGAGCGGGGTCACGCTCCAGATCGAGTACGACCCCAAGGGGTTCCTTGAGCGCCTCGGGGCGCTGACCAACCTCGATTCCACCCTGGCCAACTACGACCTCGGTGAGTTCCAGAAGCTGGCCGAGACGGCGGCACGGGGGCGGCGGTCCGGCTGAGCCGAACGCGCGCGAAAAGCACTTCCCAGGATCGGCCCTGGGCAGGAGATGTCCCGATATCGAGAGTGCTGGCCGGACGTCTGTTCCTATGGCGTATCCTCACCCGGCATTGACCGTTTGATCGACCAGTCTGAAGGGCCGACGTGACCAGTGAGATAGGGGCGCAGCGCCTCCACGAACTCCTGACGGGGCAGCGTGACGAGTTCCAGGCGAAGTGGGTTCGCTCGGTGGCCACGACGTTGCGCGGACGACTGAGCGAGGCCGAGCTCCACCGCGAGCTCGGAGACCTCTACGACGCGCTGACCGGCGCGATCGAGGCGGGCGGTCTGGCCGGCCGGGGGGATGCCTTCGGCGAGGTGCGCAGCCTGCTCGTGGAACTCTCGCGCAACCGGGCGCGCCAGGGATTCACGCCCACCGAAACGGCTGTCAGCGTGTTCGCACTCAAGGCCGTCCTCGAGCCCAGCCTCACCGGTGACGATACGGCCGTCGGCTCCTATCTGGCGTTGACCCGGCTCCTGGACGATCTCGGTCTCTTCACCGTGGAGGAGCACGCCCGCACGCGCGAGGAGATCATCTCCTCGCAGGCCGAACAGCTTCTGGAGCTGTCGACGCCCGTGGTGAAGCTGTGGGAGGGCGTCGTCGGCGTGCCGTTGGTCGGCACGCTCGACTCCGCGCGCACCCAGGTCGTCATGGAGAAGTTGCTCCAGGCCCTGGTGGACTCGAACTCCACACAGGCCATCATCGACATCACCGGTGTCCCCACGGTGGACACCCAGGTCGCTCAGCATCTGCTGAAGACCGTGGTCGCCGCCCGCATGATGGGTGCCACCTGCACCATCTCCGGAGTTCGCCCGCAGATCGCGCAGACGCTGGTGGCGCTCGGCGTGGAATTCGGGGACATCCCCACCAAGGCCACGCTGGCCGACGCGCTGCGCCTCGCACTGACCGACGCCGACCGTCAGCGCCGTCTGCTGGCGGAGGGCACGCTGTGAGCGACCGCGTTCCGATCATGAAGATCGGCGATGTCCTGCTGGTGTCGATCCAGACGGATCTGGAAGACCAGACGGTCCTCGACCTCCAGGAGGACCTGTCCGAGCGGATCGTCGCCGCCGGCGCCCGCGGCGTGATCATCGACATCTCCGCCGTGGAGATCGTCGACTCGTTCGTCGGCCGCATGCTGGCAACCATCGCCTCGATCTCCCGGATACTGGGCGCCACGACGATCGTCTGCGGGATGCGTCCGGCCGTCGCCATCACCCTCGTGGAGCTGGGACTCTCGCTCAACGGCGTCCGCACCGCGCTCAACCTCGAACAGGGCCTCGCGCTGCTGCGCGGCTCGCGACCCGAGCCCGGCGTACGGCCGTGAACGACCGCGGGGCCGACTCCGCCCCGACCGAGACGGTCACCGTCGTCCGCAACGCCGACGTGGTCGCGGCCCGTCAGCTCGTGCGCACCATGGCACAGCAGGCGGGCCTGTCCCTGGTGCACCAGACGAAGCTGGTTACCGCCGCGAGCGAGCTCGGGCGCAACATGCTCCTCTACGGGCACGGCGGCGTCATCCGTGTCCGCGTCACCGCGAAGGACAGTCGAACCGGTGTCTGGGTGGAGTTCCGCGACGAGGGCCCCGGCATCGAGAACGTGGAACTGGCCCTCACCGACGGTTGGACCTCCGGCGGCGGCATGGGCCTGGGACTGAGCGGTGCCCGGCGCCTCGTCGACGAGTTCGACCTGGAGACCGGCCCCCGGGGCACCACCGTGAGCGTGGTCAAGTGGAACCGGTGAGCAGCGCCTCGGTGACCGAACCCGAGGACGTGGTCTGGCTGCGCGCCGGCGACGCACTGGCCGCTTCGGCGCGCCGCGAGGCAGCGGCACTCGCCCGCCGCATCGGATTCACCGACCGCCGGATCGCCGACGTGTCGCTGGCCGTGACCGAGATCGCGACGAATCTCGTACGGCACGCCGAGGACGGTGCGATCGTCCTGCGACCCAGCCGGAGCGACGGCCGCGTCGAGTTGGAGTGCTTGTGCCTTGACACGGGCCCCGGCATGGCCGACGTGGCCGGCGCCGTCCGCGACGGGCACTCCAGCACCGGCACCCTCGGAATCGGCCTGGGCGCCATAGAGCGCCTCGCCGACACCTTCGACCTGCACTCCCTGCCCGGACGCGGCACGGCCCTGCTCGCGCGGTTCCGCGCGGAACGGCCCCGCGCCGCCAGCGCCGACGAGTGGGGCTCGCGCCCCGCGACCGCCGGACTGACCCGCCCGATCAGCGGCGAGACCGTCTGCGGCGACACCTGGGCGGTACGCGCCGCCGCTCCGGCCGACGAGCAGGAGCCCGGCCCCCTCACGGTCCTCATGTGCGACGGACTCGGCCACGGACCGCTCGCCGCCCGCGTCAGCGACCGCGCACGCCAGATCTTCCGCGAGACGACGGCCGAACACCCCCGCGACATCGTCTCCCAACTGCACGAGGGACTGCGCGGCACCCGGGGCGCCGCCCTGGCCGTGGCCCAGGTCGACCTGCGCGCCGGACAGGTGACCCTGTGCGGGATCGGCAACATCAGCGCCTTCGTCGTGGAGCACGACCGGCGCTCGGCGCTGCTGTCGCATCCCGGCATCGTAGGGGTGCAGATGCCCTCGGCACGCACCTACTCGGCCGACCTGACACCGGGGTCCGCCCTGGTCATGCACTCCGACGGGCTGAACCAGCGCTGGTCACCGACCGACCTGCCGGGACTCCTCACCCGCCACCCGTCGGTGATCGCCGGACAGATCCTCAACCAGGCGGGCCTGCGTCGCGACGACGCGGGGATCGTCGTGGTCCCAGCGGCGCACCGATGAACGGGGCACCGGTGGCGTACGAGCTGTACGCCACCGCCCTGGAGGACCAGAGGTCCGTGCTGATGCTGCGCCGGTGCCTCCAAGCCATGTGCCGGGCCGCCGGGGTCCGCGGGCAGGATCTGGTGCGGATGGTGACCGTGCTCAGCGAGGCCGGCCAGGATCTGCTGCGGACGCCCGGACTGAGTGGCCGTCTGGGCCTGGCGGTCGTGGGCCACGGGATACGCGTCGAGGCACGGCTGGCCTGGACCGAACCGCGGTCGCTCTCCCCGCGGATCACGGCAGCCGCCGGCCGGCTGCTGGACGTGGTGACGCCCGACCCGGACGGCCGGGGCGTGCTCTTCGCCCAGCGGACGCCCCTCGCGGCCGACCGCCCGGACGAGGCGGCGGCCGCCTGCCGGACCGCCCTGCACACCGTCGACGGCGTCGACCTGGAGGAGGTGCTGCGGCTGCAGAACCGGAACCTTCTGGCGTCCCTGGACGAATCCCGCGGCCAGCAGGAGGAGCTGACCCGGCTCAACGCCGAGCTGGAGGAGACCAACAGCGGCGTCGTGGCCATGTACTCCGAGCTGGCCCGCGAACTGGAGGAGACCAACACCGGCGTCGTCGCCCTGTACGCGGAACTGGAGGACAAGTCCCGTCAGCTGAGGCTCGCGTCGCAGAGCAAGACCCGGTTCTGGGCCAACGTCAGCCACGAGCTGCGCTCGCCCATCAACTCGGTGATCGCCCTGGCCCGGCTGCTGCTCGCCCCCGACTCGCAGGAACTGACCCCCGAGCAGCGTCAGCAGATCACGATGATCTCGGCGTCGGGCACCACCATGCTCGCCCTCGTGGAGGAGCTGCTGGACGTGGCCAAGGCGGAGTCGGGCCGACTCGACCCGCACTACGCGCCGGTCGACCTGCGTACACTCCACCACCTGCTGAGGGGCACGATGCAGGGCATGGCACGCGAGGGCGTGCTGCTGCGCATCGACGACCCCCCGGGGGAGTGGGCCCTGGTCACCGACGAGGTGATCCTCACCCGCGTCCTGCGCAACGTCCTGTCCAACGCACTGAAGTTCACCGAGCACGGCGAGGTCGGCCTCACGTTCTCCCGGGAACGCCGCGAGGACCGGGACTGGTGCGTCTGGACCGTCCACGACACCGGCGTGGGCATCCCCGAGGACCAACTGGAGAAGGTCTTCGAGGAGTTCTATCAGGTACGGGGTGTGCACCAGCGCGGCAGAGGGGGCACAGGGCTCGGCCTGCCCTACGCCCGCCGGCTGACCGGCATCCTCGGCGGCCGCCTCACCCTGACGAGCCGGCCCGGCCACGGCACCCGGGCGACGGTGGAACTGCCCGTTCTGCCACCCGCGCAGACCCCTGCCGTCCCCTCGCCGCCGCTCCCGATCGCCTCGCTGGTGATCGTGGACGACGACCCGGCGTCCCTGGCCTCACTGCGTCCCGCTCTGCGTGAACTGGCCCGGGACCACACGGAGGTGACCGACAGCGGGCAGGCCCTGGAGACGATCCGGCGGATACGCCCCGACGCCGTGCTCCTCGACCTGATGATGCCGTCCCCGGACGGCTACGCGCTGCTGTCGGCACTGGACGCCGACCCCGGCACCCGGAGCCTGCCCGTCGCGGTGCTCTCCTCGGCCGATCTCGCGGAGGTCGACCGGGCACGACTGCGCGGCCGCACCGTCCTGCCCAAGTCCCGGGCCACCGCCGCCGCGCTGGCCGCCGCACTGTTCCCCGGCACCGCCGCCGGCGAGGGCGACCCCGGTTCCGGTCCCGGCCCGGAGGCCGAACCCGGGAAGGACACCTCCCGGCCATGACGCACTCCGCATCCGACGGAGGCCCTGCCCTCGTCCTGGTCGTCGACGACAACCCCATCACCCGCTACGTCCTGAGCACCACCCTGCGCCGGGCCGGTCACGAGACCCTGGAGGCGGAGGACGGCACGCAGGCCCTGGAGGTGCTCCGGCACTCGCCGCGGATCCCGGACGCCGCCATCATCGACGTACAGCTCCCGGACATGACCGGCTTCGAGGTGTGCGAGCGTGTCAAGGCCTCACCGCGCACGGCCTGGGTGCCGGTCGTGCACATCTCCGCGACCGCGGTCTCCGTCCACGACCGCACCCAGGGCCTGAACCGGGGTGCCGACGCCTACCTCACCGAGCCCGTCGCCCCCGACGAGCTGATCGCCACCCTCTCGGCGACCCTGCGCTACACCCGGGCCCGCCGCCGCGCCGAGACGCTCGCCGAGCGCCTGCACCAGCTGCACCGGACCACTCTCTCCCTCTACAGCGCGCCCGACGCCCAGCACCTGGCCGACGCGGCGGCCGTCGGCGCGGCCGCGGTCCTCGACCGGCCGGCCGTCGTCCGGCTCACCGCACCCGACGGCACCGTGTACACCCGTCGCCACCCGGACGTCCCCGGGTCCGACGCGACGGCCCTCGACACCGTGGCGGCCGCGCTCAAGGGCAGCGGTGTCCACGTGATGCCCCACACGTCGCCCGGGGACGGCGGCCGACACCTACTGGCGGCCGCCCGCACCAAGAACGGGCGTCCTCCCACCTGCATCGCCGTGCCCGTCGCGCAGCCGCACACCACAACGGACGGCGAGGAGCAGGACGCGGAACTCCTCGCACAGGTCACCCACACCACGGCCCTCGCGCTGGAGACCCTGCGCACCTACAGCGAGGAGCACAACCTCGCTCTGACCCTCCAGCGCTCCTTCCTCCCCGAGAAGCTGCCCGACACGCCCCGCGCCCGGCTCGCGGTCCGCTACCTGCCTGCGAGCGAACACGCCGAGATCGGCGGGGACTTCTACGAGGCCCTGACCACGCCGGCCGGCGTCATGGTCGCCGTCGGTGACGTCGCGGGGCACTCGCTGGAAGCAGCGATGGTCATGGGCCAGATCCGGCACGGCCTGCGCGCGTACGCGCTGGAGGGCCATCCTCCGCACGTGATTCTGGAGCGCCTAGATCTGCTCCTGCGGACCGTGGCCCGCGGCGCGACGCTCACCCTGTGCATCATGCTCCTCGAAGAGCGGGCCTGCGTGCTCCACATTGCCAACGCCGGGCATCTGCCGCCGCTGCTGCTGCGAGGGGACGCCGACGAGACCTACCTCCGTGATCACGGCCCGCTGCTGGGGCTCGGCCTGCCGCAGCCGCCGACCACCCGCGTCACCGTCACCGAGGGAGACGTCCTGATGATGATCACGGACGGTCTCGTCGAACGGCGCGACGAGGACATCGACACCTCGCTGTCCCGTCTCTCGGCGATCGCGGCGAAGGGCCCCCGTGCCCCCGAGGACATGTGTGAGCATCTCCTCAGGAACCTGCCTCCGGACGGCCGCGACGACATCGCGCTCATGGTCGTCTCGGTGGGCCCGACGGCACCCGTGGACTAGGGCCTGTTGTGAAAGTGCTGCACGTAGATGCGGTTCCACGAGGTCTCTGCGACTCTGGATGTATGCCTCGACGCATCATGTTTGTGCAGCTCAAGACGGGTTACGACACCGATCGGGGCCCCTCGTGGATCGGTTGGGTGGACTTCTCCAAGACCTGGAGCACCGCGTACTTCCATGGACGCACCCTGCGCCGGGGAGAGAGGATGTTCGACGCCAACTTCTACGACGTTGAGACTGACGAGGAGTTCTGGGTCTCCGGCCCGAAGCGGGACCGCACTGACAACCGCTATGGCCCCTCCGGTCCCGAGATCGAGCCAGACGCCGCGGATGCCTATCGCGCCTTCCTGGCCGGCTCACCCTTGCCCGGCCGAGAAAATGGCTAGCGTCCGGCGAGAAAGTGCTGATCAGAGCCATTCGTTGAGGACCGCGACCAGCACGGTCGCCTCGTAGCGGACGGCGAGCTTGTCGTACCGCGTGGCCACGGCCCGGTGGCGTTTGAGTCGGTTGATACCGCACTCAACCGCGTGGCGCTCGCGGTAGTCGGACTTGTCGAACTTCGGCGGCCGACCCCCGCGGGCGCCGAGCTTCTGTCGGTTGCGAACACGGTCCGCAGGGACTGGGACCGTCGCCTTGATGCCGCTTCGGCGCAGGAAGGAGCGGTTCCGGCGAGAGTCGTACGCCTTGTCCGCTCGCACACGGTCCGGTCGAATACGCGGCCGCCCCTGCCCCAGCCTCGGCACCCGGATCGCTTCCAGAACTCTTTCGAACTGCGGGGAGTCACCCCACTGACCGGGCGTGATCACCACCGACAGCGGCTTCTGCCCTTGCTCGATCGCCAGGTGGATCTTGCTGGTCAGCCCACCTCGGGACCGACCGAGCCCGTGGTTGGTCGGCTCGACAAAGACCCCGCCGGGCGACTCCTTCTGGAGATCCCCCTTTTGGCCGCCCCGGCGGCATGCTGATGGGCCCGGCAAACCGTCGAGTCGACGCTCACGTCCCAGGTGATCAGGCCCTTCGCATCCGCCTCGGCCTGGAGTTGGGTGACCAGCCCTGCCCAGGTACCGTCTCGCTGCCAGCGCCGGAACAGGTCGTAGGCCCGGTCCCATGGGCCGTAGCGTTCTGGCACATCACGCCAGGGAGCGCCGGTTCGGGTCCGCCACCGTATGCCGTTTATCAGCTGCCGCCGCGTCCACACCGGCGGACGACCCGACTTGATGCCTCGCGGCAACAGCGGCTCAAGCCGGGCCCACTGGCCGTTCGTCAGATCTCCACGCCCCACGGATGTGATCATTCACGACCAAGATCGACTTTCGCAACAGGCCCTAGGCGACTCGCAGGTGCTGCTCGACGTAGGTTCACCGCTGCCGCCCGACAACGCCTGGGTAGAGATCAGTGTCGAAGCAGACCAGGTGGCGCTGTACCCCCACGATTAGGTGGTGAAGCCGCCTTCCACGATGGCGGCGCTGGAGGAGAAGTACTGCTAGATGCTGGGGCGAGCCAGTCCTGCGCGCGCGGTGACCGCGGCCGGCGTCACTGCGGCGGCTCCCTGTTCGGCGAGGATACGGCCCCCGCATCTCGCGGGCGTGCGGCGAAGGGTGCCGTCGGGACGACCGGCGGCCGGGATCCGGCCGAGCGCGGCGGCTTGGGGAGCGAGGCCCCGGTGATCCCCTCCACGCGGAAGAGGGGATCACCGAGGCCCGCTGGCACGCGGCCGGATGCGGGGTTCGAGGACTGCAACCGGCCGGTGGTGGACGGCACCCACCGTCTTGACCACTGCAACGACCATGTGGCGTTGGTGTCACGTTCGACCGCTCAGTGGATTAACGCCCAACGAAGACGGGTCCCGGCAGTGACGGCGCCGAGCCCCAGCGGCATCACGAGAGCAGCGTGAATAGCCCAGGCGACACCCATGGCGCGGAACTGCAGCCACGTCAGCCCAAGCGCCGCCACCAGACCTACCCCCGCCGCCCACCGGCCAGTTGCAACGCCCCATCGTCAGCTGCCGTCCCGCTCTGGCCGGGCTCAGCGGTGGGGGTGGCCCTGTTCCGGGTCGTCGTCCGGGGTCTGCCAGCCTGTCCCGTGCTGCGCCTCGTCGCGCACGGGGCCGGTGGTGCTCTGGGCGTTGGGGGTGGGGAGCTGGCGGTGGGCGTCGCGGCGCCTGCCGGTGAAGAACATGGCGATCAGGCCGAGGATGATGAGGACGCCGACGAAGGAGGGCGGGCCCGGTGGAAGCGGCGAGGACAGCGGTATGGCTGTGAGTCTGCATCCGGATCATGTACCCCGCCGACGGCCAGCTGGATCAGAAGAGGTGTCGGCGGCCATACGATGCGCGCGTGAATGGTCATCGCCGCCCCCTCGGCACCGGCCCCAAGGCCTTCATACTGGCCGCGCAGGCGGACCTCCTGCCCCAGATGCCCGGTGTTGTTCTGCCGGATATCGATGAGCTGCGTGCCCGCGGCGTGATCGGCAGCCTGCGGACAACTGTTCCTGCTGGACGGCGCAGGCACAGCGGCGCAGGAGAGGTGCCGCAGATCGGGGAAGCCGGCTGAGGCGAAAAAGCTGCTGGCTCGTTCGGCCTTTCCCTGAGTCAGGCCACCGCGCCCCTCTCGTCTCTGGCCCAACCTGAGAGCGCGCGCTGCCCGGTACGGGGGCGAAGTCCGGGTCAGCACGCGCCGTCTGTGGTGGGCCGGGCGGCGCCAGTTCCCCTTGCCCTTCTCCCTTGGCGTTGCCCGGCCGGCTGACGATGAGCGGCCGCGAGGAGGGCTGTGAAGGCATCGTGGCCAAGCGCGCTGCCAGCACATACGGGCCGGAGAGACGGTGGCGCAAGATCCGGCACAGCGAGGTCGTCGACGCTCACGTCGTCGGATTCACCGGCACCCCGGCCCGCCCGCAGCATCTGGCCGTGCGCCTGCCCGCCGGACGCATCGCCCTCACCCAGACCCTCGACACCCGACTGACCGCACAGATTGCCCCGCACCTTCGACAAGGCGCCCACGACGAGGAATCCGACAGGAAGGTGACCGCGGCGGGCGAGCCGTACAGGCCGGTGCCGACGGACCTCATTGTGGAGGTCGCCGCGGGCACCACCCGCGACGCCGTGGTGACGCTCATCCGCACCCGCTGACAAACCGGGGGACTGTTCACCTCTGGAGACAGCCCGGTGAACAGGCCGCCCTCTGTTACGCCACGGGAATGACGGGTCCGGGGCGCCGGTGTGCAGAGCGGTCGTGCCGCGTCGGCAGGAGTGCGTGAATTTGGTGGGCGGCGCGGGTGAAGCGGACGACCTGTTCCCCGGGCGGGAATTGCTCACCGGCGCGGATGCACAGCAGCAGCAGGGTGCGGTGCAGGCGCGGCAGCACGTCTACAGGCAGGGGAACGGCCGCGCGGCCGCCGTAGGCGTCGTGGGCCTCGCGCAGCAGGGCTTGCAGTTCACGTGAGGTGGTGCACTCTTTCGTGAGCCCGTACTCCAGGAGCCGGCAGACCTCCAGGACGAGCAAGGTCTGGACGGGCACGAGGCGTGAGTTGCTGGTCATGGGTTACCAATTGGGCCGTGGTGGCGGGGACGGCAAGCGGAGATGAGCGAAGCCGAAGCCGACCGCCGATCGCAGCTGTCCTGTCTCAGCGAAGGCCGGGCAGTCTCAGAGCTCCCGGTCATCTGTAGGCGGTCCTCAGGAGTATGCGCAGGGGCGGGGAGTGCGCACGTGGACGGTGTGATCGGGCGCACGCCAGCGCCTGGTCGGCATTGAGTCTGCGCTCTCCACGGCCCCATACGCCCCTTTCGTCTCATTGCATGCCGTTGTAGCGTCATTGCGTTCCGCTGTCGCATGCGTCCTGGTCTGTGCCTCGGCGCCCGGCGGAGCCTCGACCGCCGAGCGGCTGCCGCGCCCCACACCGCGGCCTGCGTTTCGACGATGCGCCTTCCAGGCGCTGTTCGCGCCAGCGGTCTCACAACGACAAGCTCACCTGCACGTCCGTAGGAGATCCATGCATCCCCCCACAACCCTCTCCGGCCGCTTCCTTCGCCGCGCGGCCAACGACCCGTCCCTGATCGCCGTACGAGGCCCGGGAACCAGCGACGCCGTGTCCTACGGCGACCTCGCCCAGCGTGCCCAGGCGGTGTGCGACATCGTCCTGGCCCACGACGTGGCACCCGGCGGTGTCGTGGGGCTGTGCGCCCCGCCCTCCTCCGATTTCCTGGCCGGGCTCCTCGGTATCCTGCAGGCCGGGTGCGTCTGGCTGCCTCTCGATCCCCAACTGCCCCCGGCCCGACGCGAGGCCATGGTGGCCGATGCAGATGCAGCCCTGCTGCTCACCGGCCCCCAGGGCTGGAACGCCCGGAAGACCGGGCTGCCCGAAGCCGATCTGGTGTCCGCCTGCCGAGAGCGATGTCGCAGCACCACGACCCCCACACCACGCACCGCGCCGGACGACGTCGCCTACGTTCTGTTCACCTCCGGATCGACCGGACACCCCAAAGGCGTGCGCGGTATCAACCGCGGCGTTCTCAACGTCCTGGACGACATCCAGGAAAAGGCGGAACTCCGCCCCGCCGACCGCTGCGCCTGGTGGTGCAACCCGTCCTTCGACGTGTCGATCTACGAGTGCTTCTCGGCGCTGCTGCAGGGCTGCGAACTTCTCATCCCCGACCCCGCCCTGCGCGCCGACGCCGACGCCTACACCAGGTGGCTGGCGGCCCAATCCGTCTGCGGCGCCTACGTTCCGGGCTTCATGCTGCCCGCGCTGCTGCAACGAGCACAGTCCCACGGCACCGGTCCCCAGCTTGCGCTCACCCGGCTGCTCGTCGGCGTCGAACCGATCGCCGCGGACGTCCTGACCAATCTCACCACCGCCCTTCCTGCGCTGCGCATCCTCAACGGCTACGGCCCCACCGAGGCGTCGATCTGCGCCACCCTGCATCTCGTCGACGCGCAGAACACCCCGCAGCACGCGGTCGCCCCCATCGGCCGGCCGGTCCGGGGGATCGTGGCCGACGTCCTGGACGAAGACGGCGACCCGGTCCGCCCGGGCGAAGTGGGCGAGCTGCACCTCGGCGGTGCCAACGTGGTCCCCGGCTACCTGGATCCGGACCTGACGGCCGACCGCTTCTGGTACCGCGCAGCACCGCAAGGGCAGGAACGTTCCCGCCGCTACCGCACCGGCGACCTGGTCCGCGAACTCCCGGGCCGGGACCTGATGTTCGTCGGGCGGGCGGACGACCAGGTCAAGATCCGCGGACACCGGGTCGAGCCCGAAGAAGTCCGCAAAGCCCTGCTCACACACCCCGACGTCGTCGATGCCGCCGTCACCGTATGGGAGCGCACTGCGGACGACCGCCGCCTGGTCGCGCACGTGGTGGCACGTGCCGACAGCGCAGTGGACACCGCCGGCCTGCGTGAGCACCTCGCGTCCAAGCTGCCCCCGGCCATGGTCCCCTCCCACATCACCTTCCTCGACCGGCTGCCACGCACGGCGAACGGAAAGGTCGACCGCGACGCCCTGGCCACCCCCGACCACTGGCAGGACCCCGCGTCCTGCGACGAGGCGTCAGCAGACGACCCGGTGGCCGCCTGCCTGGCCGACGTGCTCGGACTGCCCGGCCTGGGAGCCGACGACGACTTCTTCCTGGCCGGCGGACACTCCCTGACCGCGGTGACCGCCGCAGCCCGCCTTGCCGAACAGCTGGACCTTCCCCTGCCCAGCCACACCCTGTACGTGGCCTCCACACCACGGCGCCTGCACGAACTGGAGCAGTGGATCAGGGCGGGCGGTGACGTCGGCTCCTTCACTGCCGAGGAACCGGCCGCCGAACAGTACGACCTGACCGGACTGCAGGTCAGTGACACCCCGCCACCGGCCGGCCCCGCACGCCGCATTCTCCTGACCGGGGCGACCGGATACGTCGGCGTCCACCTGCTCGCCGAACTCCAGCGCTCCACCACCGCCCACATCACCTGCCTGGTCCGCGCCGGCGACCGGCACAGCGCCGAAGCCCGCGTCCGCGACAACCTGGCCCGCCGGCACCTGCCCGACGACCTCACACCCGACCGGGTCGCATTCCTGCCGGGAGACCTCGCCGCACCCCGACTGGGCCTCGACGAGCAGGACTTCCGGGCCCTCGCCCACGACGTGGACCACATCTTCCACACTGCGGCCCTCGTGGACCAGGTCGCCCCGGCAACCGTGCTGCGCGGCGCCAACATCGACGGCACCCGCACCCTCATCGAACTGGCCGCGACCGGGCAGTTGTCCTGGCTGCACCACATCTCGACCATGAGCGTCTACTGGCCCCGCGGACACGACACCCCTCAGGGGATCACCGAACAGACCGACACCGGCCCGCTCGACCGTCTCCTCAACGGCTACGCCCACACCAAGCTCCACGCCGAGCACCTCGCCACGAGCGCCGCCGCAGCCGGGGTGCCCGTCACCATCCACCGCCTCGGCTCCGTCACCGGCCACACCGTTCACGCAGGCGGCGACACCGACACCTTCCTCTACCGCGACGTCATCGGCTGCATCCAGATGGGCCGCACCGCAGCCCTCGACTACAACCTCATGCTCACCCCCGTCGACTTCGCCACCACAGCCGTACGCGCACTGGCCCTCAACGCCCGCCGCTCGGGCGAGGCGTACAACATCACCCTCCCCGGCGCCTACCGCTGGTCACAGCTCGTCGAACGCCTCGCCCACCGCGGCTACCCGCTCGACGTCCTGCCCTACGAAAAGTGGGTCGCCGCTCTCCACGACGACATCGCACAACATCACGACAACGCACTGGCCCCGCTCCTGCCCCTGCTCAGCAGGCGAACCGCCCAAGGCCCCTTCCACACCGAAGACCACTACACCCCCGTCCCCAGCTCCAACCACCACACCCTCCAACGCCTCGCAGACCTCGGTATCGCACCACCCCCCACCGGCCACTCCGTAGCCGACGCCTGCATCACAGACCTCCAGCAACAAGGGAAAATCCCCTCGCTGGCACGCCCCTTCACCGCTTCGCCGTCCGCTGACACCACGCTTTACAAGCGGGACGACACGGCCACGCAGTAGCGGTCAGGCCAGGACGCATCGTGCTCGCGCCACCGACGGCCCACCTTGGACTCAGGTCAGAGCGCAGTCGACACGGACCTCACCCCTCCGTCCGCCGTATTCGAGCGGGGTTCAGCCAATCGGGCCCGGACGCTGGGGTGTGCGCGTTAGCGTCGCTCACGGCACCAGAGCGGGGAGGTCACGGTGGGTCGTGCGGTTGTGAACATGGCGCTGCTCCAGCGGATCGCGGACGCGCAGCACCTACCGATCGGCTGGGTGAGCACGGTTGAGGGCCTCGACGAGCGCACGGCGGGCCCGTTGATCCGGCTGGGCCTGCTGCGCGAAGCGTCCGGCGAGGACCGTGCGGAGCTGTCCGCGCGAGCGGGCCGGCCGGTCCGCTGGGCGGTGCAGGTCACCGCCGACGGCGCCGACGTCCTGCTGTACGCGCGCCAGCGGGCTGCGCCGGTGATCTCCGAGCCGCCGGAGCCCGGTCTGCAGAAGGTCGCCCTGAGCAGAGTGGACCTGGACGTTCTGGAGCGGGTCGTAGCCCTCGGCGCGAAGCTGCGGGAACAGCCCGCACCTGGCCTGGCCCGAGCGGTCGAGACAGCCCGGTTCGACCCGCCCTCCAGTAAGTGGATCATGTACATCGATGGCGAGCAGATGAAGTCCATCGCCCGGGCCTTCTTTCTGGAGCGGCACGGAGGAGCGTCCGCCGCGGCCGCGAACCGCTTCGGCCGCACCTACGACGTCGTCCACCCGCCGCAGAGCACCTGACGAGCGCTCAGGGCAGGTGCTCCGGCGATCGGTCCCTAGGGCCTGCCGCTTGGATCGGCCGGTCGTTGGACCGGGTGTGCCCGCACCTTCCTCTGGTCTGCCCGGTGATCCAAACGAAACTGCAGAGTGCCAGGTCGGTGCGAGGCTGGGACACGGTGCGGGCGCCGTCGGGGGTCGGTGTCGGCCGGCGTGGCTGAGCGGGACCGGTGGCCGGCATTGCGACCTCAGCGGCCTGAAGTGGCAGGCTGTGCAAGGCAGTTCAGGCTGGCAGATGGCTCCGCGAAAGCGTCGCTGCTACCGTTCGATCCATGATGGTCAACATGCCCTCCGGGCTCGGCGGGCCAGCGCGGGACAGCTGGCTCATGCTGCTGTCGTCAGTCGACCCCTCGGAGAGTGACAGGCGAGCCTTCGACGGCTTGTACGCCAACTTCGGTGCCCGCGTGGACCTTTCGCCCGGCGATTGGGTTCTTTCGGTCATCGGCGAATCGGACCCCGTCGTCCAGGTCCGCCTGTACGAGGTGTCCGCCAGTGGTCGCCTCGAGGAGCGTGGTTCCTGGGCCGCGTCGGCCCAGCCCAATTGGATCCTTGAGGTGCGGGACAGCATCGCGGCCCTCGTCAATCCGAGCTATGAGGCGCTCATGCGGGCATACTAGAGCCCTGAAGGACGGGCAGCGATGGAGCAGGTCCGCAAGCGCCTCAACCCCTAGGCAGTTTCGTTTGGATCAGTCGGTCGTGGGACCGGGTGTGCCGTTGACTGATGGGACAGCTCAGCCCTACGGCAGTCGGCTGCGTTGGAGGCGGAGGCTAACGACCTCGTGCACGATAAGCATCGTCCCGGGTCAGCAGATCGTTCCATCGCTCAGCCCAGATCGCTGACCCGCGCGGATTTTGCGACAACGCTTATCGTGCACGAGCTCGTTAGGCGGACTTCGTCTTGGCCGTCTTCTTCGCCGCAGTCTTCTTGGCAGTCGTCTTCGCCGCCGTGCTCTTCTTGCTCGTGGTCTTCTTGGCGCTGCCCGTCTTGCTGGCCGCGGTGGTCTTCTTCTTGGCGCTCGCCAGGTCGTGGACTTCGGCCGGTTTCCCGTCCGTGCGGGACTTCTTCGCCTGGGCCACCGACTGCTCCAGGGCGGCCATCAGATCGACGACCTGGCCCGACGGTTCTGCTGGCTCTTGGGCCTGCGGGGGCTGCTCGCCGTGGGCCTTGGCGGCGATGACGTCTTCCAGGGCTTTGGTGTAGCGGTCGGTGGCCCACTCGGCGTCCTCGATGGCGTCGTCGCGGGTCATGGAGTCGATGAGCAGGACCGCCTCGTCGATCTCCTTGTCGGTGATCTCAACCGTCTTCGGCGCGAGTTCGTCGGGGGAGCGGATCTCGTCGGGCCAGCGCAGTGCGTGCAGGGCGATGACGCCCTCGAGAGCGCGCAGCAGCCCGAGCCGCTCGCGGCCGTGCCAGGCGAATTTGGCGATGGCGACCTTCTGGTTGCGCTCCAGGGCCTTGCGCAGCAGCACATACGGTTTCGTGGCGACCTGGCCGTCGACTTCGAGGAAGTAGCCGGCCGAGATCTGCAGCGGGTCGATCGTCTCGCGGGGCACGAACGCGACGATCTCGATCGCCTTCGCGGTGGGCAGTGGCATCTCTGCGAGGTCCTCGTCCGTGACGGGCACGATCTGGTCCGTGGAGATCTCGTAGCCCTTGCCGATCTCGTCGGCGGCGACTTCCCTGTCCTCGATCTCGCAGATCTTGCGGGTGCGGACCCGGCCCATGTCTTCCAGGTGGTACTGGTGGAAGCGGATGCTGTGGTCCTCGGTCGCCGTCACCACCTTCACGGGCACGTTGACCAGCCCGAACGAGATGGCGCCGGACCATACGGGACGGGGCATGACGAACCTCCGCAGTCAGCCCCGAGACCTCTCCAGCGTAGGGACAGACGGCACAGCGGGCATCCCGACGCAGGCGACCACCGGATGCCCGCAGCGGCCGCACCCCGGGCTCTACAGGTGAGCGATCCGGCTGTGCGGGGCGCGGTGCGCCCGCCGGTCGGGCAGCCGGCCGCCCAGCAGGATCAGCCGGGCGGCGCGGTGGCGCTGTCCGGCATAGGGGGCGAGCAGCTCCAGCATCGACGCGTCGGTGCCGTCCCTGCGGCCGGTGAGCGCGTAGGTGATCTGCACGGGCAGGTGCAGGTCACCGATGGTGAGGGCGTCGGGGGCGCCGAGCGTGCGCTGCAAGGTCTCGGCCGCGGTCCACGGCCCGATCCCGTCGATGGCCTGCAGCCGGGCCATTGCCTCCGGCAGCTCCATACGGGCCGCCTCCTCCAGGCGCTCGGCGCGCTGGCACGCCCGCAGGATCGCCGCCGCACGCGAGCGGTCGACGTGCGCGCGATGCCACTCCCAGGACGGGATCATCCGCCACACCCGCGCATCCGGAACGACCCGCATCCCCGCCGGCACCGGACCGGGCGCGGGCTCGCCGTAGCGGGCCAGCAGACGCCGCCACGCAGCGTGCGCACTGCCGGTCGTGATCCGCTGCTCCAGCACGCTGGGGATCAGCGACTCCATCACCAGCGCGGTCCGCGCCAGCCGCAGTCCCGCGTACTTCCGGTGAGCTGCGGCCACGACCTCGTGGTGGGGGATGAAGGCCGTTGGGTCGTCGTCGGTGCCGAGCAGCTGGGGAAGCGCGTCGAGCACCCACTCGGAGCCCGGCCCCCAGGCCTCCCCTACGACGTGGTCCGGGGCTGTCGGTCCCGTGCCAACAGCGGTGATCTTGAGGGTGGCGAGGCCTGCCGGGGTGCGGGTGGTGCGCCACCAGGTGCCGTCCGGTTCCTGTCGGCAGGTCGGATCGCCGCGGCCGCGGCGCAGCACCCGCAAGGTGCGGGAGAGGTCGTAGGGGGCGGGTGGTGCCCAGACGCGGCGGGCCATGTTCTTCAGGCTAGGCCGTCGGCCGTGCTCCCCGGCCTGTGGCCAGGAAATGGGGTGTGACGCACGTCAGACCCGCGCGGGGGTGGCAGCGGGTCTGACGGTGATCACCACGAGGGACGCGGTTTCCCAGTAAAACGATCGCTGCCCGTCCCGGACACGGCTCCCCGGAAGCCGCTACGCGGCGCGGCGCCTGCGCGCCGACGGCGAGCCGGCGTCGGGACGGCAACGGTCACCTCCTCGGGGAGGTCGTCGAAGAAGCCGTCATCATAAGCGGGGGCCACGAACAGGTTCTGCCACTGCGGCTTCGGCCCGACAGCTCCCGCCTTGCCCACCGTCTCCACCCGCCGGTGCTGCACCATCTCGTGCACGCGATCCCTCACTCATCCATGAATACGAGCGGCCGCTGACTTTCCCACGCGGCCCCAGCTGCAGGGCAGCCACCACTGACAGTGTCCTGTCGCACCCCAGAACTAACACCACATCCATGACCGAGGCACTCGACTTCCCCGCGGACCTCATCGACGCACAGCGAGAAATCCTGAAGATCCAGACCGACCTTCACGCGCTGCAGCAGAAGCTGGCCTGGTCACGCGAGCCCAACGATGCCATGAGGATCGACGGATGGCGGCCCTTCGAGCGGCCAGCCACCGACGGCTGGAGCGAGCAGCACGCTGTCACCGTCGACGAGCTGCGCGTCAAGGAGCGCGATCTCGCTACGTTCATCGTCTGCCACGCCCACTGGATGGCTTTCGAGGCTGCGGCCCAGGTCAAGCAGCGCAGGGTGCTCAAGCATCTGCCGCAGGTCCAGCCCGTGCACCACGTCGAGGCAGCCGGGCCGGGCGAGATCACCGAGGCCGCGTGACCGCTCACGCGCTCGAGCGCGGCTCGTGGCGTAGCGGAGCGTCCCTCACCGCTCGATGGCGATGAGGGCCGCGTGGTGCGCCTGTCCAGGGCCTGGTGACTTGATACCGCCGCCGCTAGGGGCGACTAGGTACACGGCCACTCCGGCCAGCCCCGGCCTCGACGCGAGCGCCCTTGTATCCCTAGCCGGACCGGTTAGGCGGGTGTGCCATCTTTGACGCGGGCATTACAGCCGTGACCGCCGCGCCACGCCGACAACTCTGGTGCCGGTCGCCACTCCCTGGGTGTGAGCGGCCTCCCGCCCGCCCACACCCAGGTCGAGCCGGGCCCGGTCGCCTTGCAGGAGGCCGACCGGCGCCTGGCCGTCATGGTTCAACTGCTGCTGTAGGCCGAGGGCGCCGCACGCCGACGGGCAGTTGAGCCTCGAGGTGCGTGAGGGCGTGGTGCGAGCAAGGTTGGGAACCTGGAGGCTCTGCGGAGTCGAGTCGCGGGAGGCGTTGTGGCGGTCGGATGGGTTCGGTTGATGGGAGCGGCTACGGCCATCTACGGGCTGAGCACTGTGGTCCGGCCGGCTGTGCTGGCCAAGCCCTGCGGCCTGAGTGAGCCGGACGGCTCGGTATCCGCGCCTACCGGTCTGCTGGTGCGTGCGATGGGCGCGCGGGATACCGCGATCGGCACCGCCATGCTGCTGGCCAAAACTCCCAGCGCATCCCGCACGGCGGCCGCCTGCCGTATTGCATCCGACCTGTCGGATGCTGCGCTGTTCGGCGCCTTCCTGCCAGACGTTGCGGCGCGGAAGAAGGCCGCGGCGGTCGCAGGTGGGTGGGGCCTGCTGTGCGCGCTGGCGGCTTGGGCGGCTGACTAACGGCAAAAGGCCGAAGCGCTCGGTCAAGACCGATCGGCCCCGGTGCCCGAGGCCATCAGATCTCCGGTCGCGCGCCGATCTCGATGTGACGGTGCCGAACGGCCCCCGATCTCTTCATGCACGCTCTTGGCGTGCTTGACCGGAGTGCGTCGCGGGACCTGTGACCGTGGCTGAAGACCTGCAGCGATAAGGCCTTTCGTATGGAAACAGCATTTACCGGAATGCTGTCACAGATCTGTGATATTTCATACGGAATGTCTTGATGTGCGGCTCCTAGCTTCATGAGTACGCGGTCCACACGACGCGTTCGACCCAGCCACCCCGCTCGACTCGTTCGACTCATGGAAAGGGGCCGGCGCATGCAGACCTCTCGTATGCTCCGCACGTCTCTGGCATCCGCCGTTCTCGGCCTCGGCGCCGTGACCGCCGTCGCCGCCACCGCCGAAGCCGCTCCAACGACCACCGCGCCCGCGGCCGTCGCCCAGCACGGCACCCCGGCAGGCCACACCGAAACCCTGCCGCTCAGCGACGGCAGTTCCGCGCACGTCACCCAGCTGGCCAACGGCACCTACCAGGCCTGGGTCACGCACAAGGGTGTGCGGATCGCGGCGCTCGATTCCGCGCACAAGTCGCAGCGCGTACACGGCTACACCTATGAGCTCAACCAGGCCAACGGCTTCGTCGGCGTGGTGCACCCCGGCGGCTGGCACAGCGAGCAGAACGTGCCGCAGCACCAGAGCAAGCACCACACGAATCAGACCGGCAAGACCCGCGACGTGCAGCTCGGTGGCGGCGCCATCGCCCACGTCACCAAGCTGCCCAACGGCACCTACCAGGCCTGGATCACCCGGCACGGAGTGCGCATCGCCGCCCTGGACGCCGGCCACAGCACAGCCGCCACCCACGGCCACCACTACACGCTCAACGGCCACACCGGGGCCGTCCACGTACGCTGACGCCCCACCTGTCCCGGCCTCGTGCTCCCAGCGCTGGGAGGACAAGGCCGGGACAGTCTCGGCCGACATGCCCGGCGGCTGGAGCGAGCAGGACACCGCCAGGATCGACGAGTTGCGCGGCCGGGAGCGGGAGCTCGCCACGCTCATCGTCTGCCACCAGCACTGCACATCCTTCAGCGGTCCCGACCGAGTCACGCAGCGCAGCAAGCTCAAGCACCGCCCTCAGACCCAGCCGGTGCACGACGTGGACAGCGACGGGGGACCGCCGGAGGTCGTAGAGGCGGTCTCACCCGCTGCGGAGATCACTCAGAGCGTCGGCACTGCGGCAGGTGGCGCGCTCACGGTGCGGGTCCGCATCCTCAATGCCATCCACAGGGCCACGAACCAGAGCACGCCCGTCCAACCGGCGAGCACGTTGACCACGATGACCAGCCACAGGCGCTCGATCCTGCGACGGTAGGCGATCATCGACGGCACGAAGAGAATGGCAAGCGCGGCGGCGAGCACAACGGCGCTGAGGAGGAACTCGATGGGCCCTATGCCAGAGAACATCACGTCACCCTAATGCAGCCTGCCTGACCGCTGCGGGCCACAAAATACTGCGGCGCGGCCGCTTCCACCCCGGATATAGGGGGAGCGCGAGGGGCGCACGGGGGCGGTGAAGGCGTAGTGCGGGTGAACTGTCAGTGGTGTCCGCTACGGTCAGCGATGTCTCGTTGGAGATCGCGTGCTCCCGCCTGGCTCCTGTGGTGAGTCAGGCGGGAGCGGTGCGCCCGCTCCCTTGGTTGTTCCCGGCACGGGAGGAGCGGGCCCTTCCGGATGGAAGGCCGACACCAAGGTGTCCGCCTCCCATTGGCGGGTGTGCGGAGCTCGATTGCAAGGAATTCCGGGAACTATTGACCCGCTCGATAAGCGAGTGATCACGGGCCGTGGGTGGAGCAGTCAGCTCCGGGCAACGGGCGACGGACTCCGACAGCCCTAGTGACGGCCTGGGACGCGCGCGGCTGTTGCTTCGGCAACATTGTTCCGTGAATCCATGATCACGTGGCGTAGCAACTCCCCGACGCGTAATGCTGGTTCACCTTCCCGGACGGACGAGGCCGGCACCTCGCCCCGGCCGGGAGTCTGCCGGCGTCCGGATGGGCCGGCAGTCCCGCAAGAGAGCAACCCGCCTCTTATGGCAGCCGACTCCCATGTCCCTGGAGTAGCACGTGAACCACCGCATATGGATCGTCACCGCCGCCGTCTCCGCGACCGCCTGCCTCGCCAGCATCGTGCTGGTGATCGCGGGCCAGGCCGCCGCGCTCGCCGTGCTGTTGGCACCGGCGCTCGCCGTGACCGTGCAGCAGCTTCTGCAGTGCCTGCGCACCCCGGCGCGCCAGGCATCCGCGGCCGAACAGGCCTCCGCCGAGCAGGGGGAGGACGTCACCTCGTGATCGCTCACCCTCCCCGTGGCGCGGACGATCCCCCCAGTACCGTGCCCGCCCGGCCCGGCCGCCCGCTGCGCGACATCGTCGACGACTGCAGCAGCGACCACCGCGCCTGGCTCAAGCCCACCCGCGAGGCCTACCTCCGCTCGACGCTGACGATGAGCGTGCTCAGCAGCCAGCTGCACATGGCCAAGTCCAAGATCAGCGAGTTACTCAGTGGCCGCCTCTACCCGCGCTGGGACCAACTGGCGTCACTGGCCGCCGCACTGTCGATCCCGACCGTCCCGCTCTACCGGCTCTGGATGCAGGCCGCCCCCGCGATCCGCCTGAAAACCCCCACCACCTGGAATCAGGAGAGAACCCCCACCACACAGCTCCAGCCCCCGGTGGACCACACAGCGTTCCGCGAACTGACCGACGACAACTACCACTTCTACGCCGGCGTCTTCCTGCCCGACCCGCAGCACCGCGCCGCGGTCCGCGACACCTACGACCAGCTGTGGCTGTCCTGGAACCAGGCCCTGGCCAGCGCCGACATCCGCCGCTACGCCTGGGACGTGCTGCGCACCACCGTGATGCGCCGCACCCCGCACATCGACAACCGCCCCCAGTTCGGCCACACCGCCTTCGACACCGTCGCCATGACCCGGCTGAACCGCCCCGACCACGCCCAAAGCGCCGTGGAGCAGTTCACCGAAACCCAGAACCTCTACCGCGCCATGAGCCGCCTGCCCGCCTCCCAGCTCGACGTCATGGTGCTCCGCTCCCTCGGCGGCCTGGACGAGGAAGCCGTCAGCAGCCTGCTCGGCGTCCCACTCGCCAGCGTCCGCTCCGACGAGCGCTACGCCACCCAGGTCCTCGCCCGCCTCCTGCGCTGCCCGCCGCCCCACTCGGAAGGGAACCGATCGTGACCACCACGACGTCGACCATCGAAGAGATCCTCGCCCGCGCTCTGTTGGTACGCGACCGCCACGTGCCGGCCGACATCGTCCCCACGACCACCCCTCTCCCGGACCCCGACCACGGACCGGGCGAGCGCCCGGGCCCGGCCCACGGAGCCAGGCCGGAGGCCGCCGAGGCAGATCAGGACCTGCGCACCCTGTGCGAGACGGTCGTATCGCGCACCACGGCCGAGGAGGTCGTCGACTTCGTCACCGAAGACCTGCCCGGCCCACGAGGAGCCCTCGTTCTGGCCTGCGTCCTGCAGCTCACCGACACCGACGACGGCGCCCGCTTCTGGTGGCAGTACGCGGCCGGCGCCGGCCAGAGCGCCGCGGCCTACTGCCTCTACCTCCACCACCGTTCCGCCGGCGAAGACGTCCTGGCCCGCTGGTGGCAGCAGCAGACCGATGCCATCGCCACCCCCGCCCACACCGACAACTACCCCTGCGCAGCGGACGACCAAGACGAGTGGTCCCCGGCCAACCACCGCCTGTCCGGCGCCGCCCCCACCACCGTCCTTCGGGTACTGCGCCACCTGGCCGGCCGCCGCACACGCAGCCTCGCCGTCACCCGCCTCATGGACTACCTCCCCACCGCAGTCGGAGTCGGCTACCTCCGCCACGACTTCGAAATCCCCCTACCCGGAGAGGACTTCGCCCGCCAGATCACCGACCTCGTCCTCGACGAGCTGCACTCCGGCAGCCCGGCGCAGGCGCCACCTCCGCGCTCAGACGAGGGCCCGGTGCGGAATCCAGCTACCAGCCGAGAAATCGCCGCGCCCAGCTCCAGCCGATCCGGGGGCGAATCTGCCGAGCCGACAGGCTCGTGGCTGCCGCGCCGTCCCCGCGGCACGTCCGACCCCGCAGGCAGGAACCCCCCGACGCCTGACCAGCCCGGTGACACAGCGGTCCACGCAGCAGGCTGAGCCAGGTAGTGCGACGCCACCAGCGATGCGCGGCGGCAGCGGACAACGAGGCGGCGCTGCCGCAAGCCGTACCAGTCACCATCGGGAGGCGTCAGCTCGGCGACCTCGCCGCCACCCTTGGGCCGGATCGGATTTGCCCACACCAAGAACGACGAGCGCGCGTCGCCGAAGGTGTCCACGACGGCAAGGGCTCTGGTCGCATCGGACGGCGTGGCCCGCTGACAGGCATTCGCCCGCGATCTGCGCGATCGCCTCTTGCTGGACGGCTACACGGCGCCACCAGCATCGTCACCCACGCGGGGAGCTGCCTGTGACGGCCAGAGGGACGGTCCGTGCGCCAGCGTGCGATTCAGGAGTGGGCTGGCGGCAGCAGCGATCCCAGAGGGCCGAGGTCCAGATTGAGGTCGCCCATCGTGAGGCCGTAGCGCTCACATAGTTCGGTCATGCGGTCCTCGAGGATCATAAGGGTCATGCCGACTCGCTCCTCCTGGTCCTCCGAGAGGTCTCCTTGGTCGACGCGGTGGACCGCGGTGCGTTCCATGAGCTGACGCAGGAGTTCCACGATGGTCAGGACCAACTTAATGAGGTCGCGTTCGACGGTGTCGGGATCGGTTTCCAGGCGCCGTGCCGGCCCGTTCGCCGTTCGGCCGTCTGCCTCCGGCCCCGCCGGAAGCAGGCCGAACGCGTCAGCCGCGGACTGCGCGACCTCCGCCAGTCGGTCGTCGGCCGACGCCATGGAGTTCTTCGGCTGCGCGCCGTCGGCACCGCCCACGGGATGCGCGGTGTCGGCGTCGTGGGGTGTGGGGCAGGCGGGCATAGCCGTTCTCCTTTGCGCGGCGCACGCGCTCGTGCGTGGCGGGCTGTTCATTCACCAGGGTGAGGGGCTGTCTGGGGTGATCGAGTGGATGACCGCGCGCAGGTTGACGCGTACGAGATCGACGTCGGCGATGGAGAGGACCAGGTCGCCGGTAAGCACGGCTCCGCCGGTCAGCAGGCGGTCGAGGAGGTCGATCAAAGCGATTTCTCGTCCTGCCGGGAGACTGTCCTCGAAACCCACGGTGGTCACAGCGGATCACGGTCGAGCCGGTGTGCGGCCGTGGCCACCTCCCGAGGAGCGGCAGGACCGCTGTCGCAGTCGCCTCCTGCGGCACGCGCCTCTTGGCCGGTGTGATTGGCCTGTGCCCACTCCGTGAACGAGTAAGGCACCCAGGGGCCTGTGACCTCGACGCTCACGCCAGGGGCTGTTCCGTTCGATGCGGTGACCGCGGCAGCGAAGTCTGCGAGGTCGGTTCGCGCCACCAGGTAGGCGTCGTTGACCAGGTTCTGTTCGCGGCGCGCGGTGAGTTCGGTGCCTTGAAGGCGGTGGGACACGTGAGCACGGGCGAACGCGGTGGCGCGGGCGTGTGCGTGTTGGGCTGCCTCGCCCGCGGCGCGGTAGGTGGAGGCGTGCCGGTCGCGCTGAGCGCGTCGTCGTTTGAGGTAATCCCGGCCGGGGCTGTGCGGGCGAGTGGCTCCAGGCGTGGCAAGAGACTCCTGGGCTGCGTCTGGATCAGCGTATACCTTGATGCCCATCTCGACGTGTTCCGCGAGAAGATGGAGCGCCCGGCGGAACGTGCCGGCGCGGTCGTCCAGCATGGCGAGGACCCCGGCCTCATCCACGTACACCGTCATCATGCGCAGCGGCAGCAGGGTGCTGAAGGCTGCCGCGGTCTCGACGCATTCGTGGTGTGCACGGGCCAACTCCTCCAAGCGGTCCAGGTCTTCCAGCTGTGCTTCCACGACGCCCGGCTCGAAGTCCGCACGCGGTACATCAGCTACGAGGGCGGCCAGCCCGTCGTCGTTGCGTATCAGACGTGGTGACCCGAAGAAGGTGTCGAGTTCGAGGACGCGCTGCTGCAGTGTCTCGTTGTCCTGGGCCACGGCGAAGACGTACACCAGGGTGGGGGCCGATGGGGAGAAATCGGAGCCGGGAGGCCCAGCTGTTCGGCCGTTGCTGAGATGGGTCACTGATCCGGATCTCCTTCCTTGCGAGGACGCCGCCGGACGGGTCCGGCGTCGGATCGCTCTTCGGTTGCGGGGGCGTTCTTGCGGACCGGACGCTTGCGCTGGAGCCTGGCTGGCGCGCCGTGGGTCTCGTCGTTCTCCGCAGGCGTCCGGTCCTGGGGCGGGCGCTGTGTGGACGGTCGCGCGGGCCTGCGCGCCGAACCACGGCGCTGCTCCGCGTCCGGTTCGGTGGCATGCCTGTCGCCGTTCCGCCTGCGTGCCGGTACCGGTTCGCGGTACTCCGCCACGCCCGTCGCCGGCACCTCTGCCCTCTCGGGCGCTCGCGGATCGGCCGCGGCTGGATCCGGCATATCCAGCGCCTGGTCGGGAGACGGGGACGGCAGGGCCTGGGCCGCGCGCAGCTGGGCCACTTCTGCCCGCAAGCGCTCGATCTCCACGGCCTGCCGTTCCCCGTCCTCGGTCACCTCAGGGCGAGCAGGTCGCGCGCGCGACGAGAGCGACGGGTCGTGCTCCCACCAGTCGATGCCCATCTCCTTCGCCTTGTCGACGGAGGCGACCAGCAGCCTGAGTTTGATGGTGAGCAGCTCGATGTCGAGCAGATTGATCTGGATGTCACCGGCGATGACGATGCCCTTGTCCAGAACACGTTCGAGGATGTCAGCCAGATTCGCCGACGATCCCTGCCGGTCGGACAACGCTGCTGCGGCGGAGCCGCCCGTGCGAGCGGCGAATGGTTCGGACAAGGGTCAACGCCTCCTGTCGGTCGGTCAGCGACGCGCCGCAGCGACGCGCCTGCGCTGAGCGGGCGCCTCGTCGCGGTCCTGGTCGCCATGGGCGATCGCGCGCGTGCCGGAGCGGCCAGCTCGCTCACCGTCACTTACGGGCCCGCGGGCCGCTGAGCTGTACTCGTCGTCCGCGTAGTCGTGGGAGTCCATGTCCTCCTCGCCGTCGGCGAAGTCGTCGAGCGTCTCCGCACGCCTGTCGTCGTCGTACACGCCGTAGTCGGCGTCGTCGTATGCGTCGTCCGCGGTGTCGTCGTATTCGTAGTCGCCCTCGTACTCCTCGCCCTCGTACTCCTCGCCGTCGTACGTCGAGTCCGCGCTGTCCGGCTCGTCGCTCTCCTCGTCGGCGAGTGCCTGCTCGTGGTCGACGACGACCTCGCCGTCGCGGATCTCACCGCGCCAGCCGTCGGTGGCCTCACCGCGCATCATGATGAACTTGCGGTAGAGCTTGAGGTCCAGGCGGGCGCGACGGCCCTGAGCCCGCCAGATGTTGCCCGTCTTCTCGAAGAGCCCCTTGGGGAAGTACTCGAGGACCAGCAGCACCCGCGTCAGGCTGTCGGTGATGCGATGGAAGGTGACGACGCCCTTGACGGTGCCCTTGGCTCCCTCGGTGGTCCAGGAGATGCGTTCGTCGGGGATCTGCTCGGTGACGTTCGCCTTCCAGCTCCGGGTGGACTTGGCGACCTTGACCGTCCAGTTGCTGGTGGTGTCGTCGGCCTTCTCCACGCTCACGACGCCCTTGGCGAACGTGCTGAACTCCTGGAACTGGGTCCACTGGTCGTACGCTTCCCGGACCGGCACACCGACGTCGATGTCTTCGCTGATGAGGACCGACTTCGACTTGCCGCCGCCGGACCTGCGTCCCTTGCCGAACAGGCCCTTGACCTTGTCGGTGACCGCATCCTTGACGTGCGAGGTCCCGGCGGCGAGCGCGGCCTGCGCGGGCGACTTTCCCTCGGCCAGAGCCTGTCCGCCCTTGGTGAGGGACTTCATGAGGCCACCGGAGCCGCCTGATCCGCCGTCGCCCAGCCGTGCGGCTGTCTCGCCGAGCTTGTGGCCGAGCGAGCTGACGGTGTGCTGGGCCCGGGCCTCGACGTAGTCGACGAGCTCCCTCTTGAGCCGGTCGGTGGCGGGATTGTCAGCCACGCTCTTCTTGATCTGCGTGAAGGTCGAGTCAGCCACGGTCGTCCCCCTTCTGCTGCCGGCCGGCGCCCGTGCGGGAGGTGCCGACGGACTTCGTGCCGCGCTGGGCCGAGGTCTTCTTCCGCGCGCCCGCAGTGGCTGAGGATGCGGAGCCCGACGTCTGCTTGCGCGATGCGGGGGACGTCGATCCGGAGGAGGAGCCGGTGGCCGGGCGGCGGGACGCCGTGGACTTCCTGGGCTCCGCCTTCGCCGTCCCTGTAGATCGGGAGCGCTCACGGGACCGGGCCGTCGGGCGCTCTGCCTCGACATCCTCCTGATCGTCCTGCTCTTCGGGTTCGTCCTGGTCGTCCTCGAGTTCGGCCGCATCCAGGTCGTCGCGGTTGTCGCTCTCGTCCTCGCCGTAGGAGTCCACGTCCTCGTACTCCGACGCCTCGTCGTACTCGAGCTCGGCGTCGTCCCCGTCCCATGCCTCGTCACCATCGCGACCGGCCTTGGTACCGGTGACCCTCCGCAGCGCCGTGGACCCCTTCGCCTTCGTGGTCTTCTTGGCGCGCTTGCCCGACTCCGAGGTCTCCTCCGCTACCGCCCCGGGGTCGGAGAGGCTGCGGGTGCGCTCGTGAAGCGAGTCGGACAGACGCGAAACGCGCTTGGTGAGAGCCGACGTGGCGGCCGTCCTGGTCGCCCCCACCAGTTCGGATCGCACCTGCTCGTTGAGGCCGGAGAGCAGTGGGCTGGAGTTGGCCATTTTCAGGAGCTGTTGCGGGTCGAGGCTCAGCTTCTTGCCGGCCAGGAACATACCGAGCCCGATGGCGAGCTTGGCCTTCTTGGTGCGGCCGAGAAGATAGCCCCCGACCAGGGCCGTGCCGATCTTGGCGTTGGACATCATGTGGTGAGCACCTCGCTGGTCATGTTCAAAACGGTGTATCGGTGAGCTGATGTGCAGGTGTGCCGGAACCTGAGGGGCCGAAGTGACGGGCGAGCCGGTCAGCTGGTGCTGCCGTTTGCGGCCATGCGCCGCTGCTGCGCCTCGAGTTCTTCGAGCCGATCGAGCAGCTCGTCCTCGCGGCGGTCGAACTCCTCGGCACCGATGCGCCCCTCGACCAGCTCCTGTTCCAGCGCGATCAGCTCGCGCTTGACCGGCGCCGGGTCGAAGAACTGTCGCTCGGCGGTGTCAGCCAGCTGCTGGGTGACCCAGAGCGCACCGCGCACCGGGGCCAGCGGCAGCGTCACCAGTTGACCGAACAGGCCCATGGTGGACACCCTCCTCAAACGAAGCTGTATGCAGGCAGTGGGCCGTGCAGGTGGTAGATGTAGGCATCACCGCGACTCTCGGCGTCCTCGTGGACGGCCTGCGAGAAGGAAGCGGCCTCGTCCCGTTCCACCAGGAACGACACATTGAGGAAGTGCGGTTCGGGTGCCTGAGCCGACGCGCTGTCCACCGCCGTCGGCGCGAGCGCGCCCACGATCTCGGCGGCGGTGCGGCGCTGCCGTTCCTGAATCTCCTGCGCGACCAACTCGCCGAGCCGGACCTTCGCGCCCTGGGCATCGGTGCTGCTGCGGGAATCCTCGTTCAGGCGGCGTGCCTCGGCGCTGCCTGTGAGGATCTCGCGCAGCAGGTCGTCCTCATCGCGTGCGACTTTGAGGTTGTACTCGAGGCGGCCGTCGAGGGCAGCGAGACGCTCGCGGTAGCTGTCCTGGTTCTCGACCAGGGCCGCCGCGACGGCGTCGTCATCTGGTCCCACCAGACCGAACTGCAGGGGCAGCACCGCACCGTCGGGCATGAGCCGTTGCAGGACGACATCGTGTGCGGCCAGGTCGCGGCGTTTGGCCCGCAGTCCCTCGGGAGCGGTGCTGACCACCGCTGCGAGACCTGCGGCGCGAATCACGCGAAGGTCGCTGCCTTCGGGCCCGACACCGTGCAGGTCGTCGAGCGGGAGTGGATGCTCGGCAGGGGTGATGGCGTAGACGTATGTCGACATGCTGGTCAGTCCTCTCGGTGGCGCGGAGCGGGACGGCGGCTGGCGGAAGCCTTGCGGGGCCGGGGCTCGGGCTCCTCGTCCGCATCAGACTCCTTGCCATTAGCAAACGAGTCGGCGAACGCCTCAACTGCGCCCGTCAGCGCCCCTTTTGACTTTCCCTTGGCGCCCTTTTCTGTCATGTCGCCTACCAGATCGGTCAGTTGGCTCGGGGCTTTTCGGCCGGATTCGAGGTCCAGGCGATTGCACGCCTCGGCGAATCGCAGATACGTATCCACGCTCGCCACCACGATGCGGACATCGATCTTGAGGATCTCGATTCCCACCAGGGACACCCGGACGAACGCGTCAATGACAAGGCCCTTGTCCAAAATGAGTTCGAGAACGTCGTAGAGGGTTCCGCCTCCTCCACCCCCTTGGGCCGTAGCCGGCGCACTGCTCTGCTGGACAACGCTCATAACTGGTCAGCTCCTCGATCGCAGGGAGACATGCATGCGGACCGGCGACAGGAACATGTGCGGGCCACCAGGAACCAGTGGCCGGCCCTGTCGGGTCGTCGGTAGAAAACTGCTGTTCAGCAACGTTTCTTGTGCCTCGCACAAGCCGCCGTCGGGCTCCTCAGCGACGGTCGATCTGCCCCTTGGAGTAGCGCTGCGTCTGTTCGTAGCCCAGCAGTTGTCCGTCGCTGTCCAGGTCGACGCGGTAGGTCGTCATGACGCTTGCCGTGTCGGGGATCCGCTCGATCTCCGTCACCTCCACGTGCGCCGTCCATCCATCGCCCGCGGGCTGGAGAGAGGAAACGGAGTGAGGTTCACGGCCGGTCAGTTCGGACAGCTGGATCGCCGCGGCCCGCAGTGCTGACCGTGGGTCTATTTTCGTGGACTCGGGCCTTCGTTCATCGAATTCCCCGGAGCGTGATGGCGCCATGGATAAAACCGCAATCCGTTGTACTTCTGTTCAGGGCGCCTCCGTTGTGGTGACGCTCCAGCCTGAGTGCCCTGGGCTGAAACCTGTATTCGGTGCATCCGCAAAGTTTCTGAGGCTGAGGCTGGATGTGGAGGCGAGAACGTAGTGACAGAGAGTGTTCTTCCGGTCAACGACCCATGCGGCGCCCGAGCGGGAAGCTATGCCTACCTGCTACATCCGACGCCGACAGCTCCAGGTGACCTATGGCACACGAGACGAGCGCAGCTGGCGCCGAGGGAGAGGATCACACCCATGTGGCGTTGTGCTCGTGTGCGGCAGAGCGGGCGAAGGCGTCCAGCGTGGAGGGCGCCGACGGCCTGCAAGTGACGGGCGGGGACCATGCGGACCCGTGCCACCGCTCCATCGGCCGGCATGTCGCGACGGTGCGGGGCGCGCTGCGCGCGCCGGTCGGGCAGCCGGCGACGGAGCTTGTGGATGCTCATGGCGGCCCCGGGCCTCGATGCCTGTTCGAAGAACGAGTACGCGGCATCGTCGCGGCCGCCGCCACAGCACGGGTATCGATGATCGAGGGTTCTACTCCCTTGCTTCCCACGGCAAATCCCGCCGCTCGACGACCTCGCGGTGCGGGTCGACAAGCCGGGAGCGATGCGGAACGCCCCGACCGAGGTGCCGGGCGAACGGCTCGCTCGGATCATGGCCGACACGGCGCGGGACAAGGGCACACCGGGCTGGAAGCGGAGTATCACAGCGAGGTGGCCGAGGTTAGGATCCGCTGTCCCTTCCCGTGCCTGCGCACGCCAAAAGGCGCAGAGCGTGTACGTAGCCGACCTCGCCACCGATCGGAACGACGGAACCTCACCTGCGGGACGCGCGGCGCTCGTCACGGGAAGTCGCGCCCAGCTGGGCGCGCCGGTCCTCCACGACGGCCGCACCAGCGTGGGTGCGATCACCGTCCACCATCGCCGGCCGGGACACCGGCTGACCGACAGCCGGAGGGCAGCACTGGAATCCTTGGCCGGGGTGCTCTCGGTGTGGCTCTCTGGTACCGGTGGGCCATCGTCCCGAACACGGAACACCTCCCCACCCGGGCCTCGTCGCTGCGGCCCAGGTCGCGCGGCTGACCTCTCTGTTGACCACGGGTGTGGGGGCACTCGGATGCTCGCTAGGGATAACAGGCGTTCACGAGTACGGCTGCCACACCCGTTCGGGGTGCCGCCTCTTCCCATGGAGCATCCATGATCACCCCATCACCTTCCGCCGCGCGTGCCCTGCTCGCTCAGTACGCCATAGCGCGCTTTCGCCTACGAGCAGTGCCCAGACGACAGGACCTCCCGCGCGCTCGAGGACATCACCTACACCCTGTACATCATGACCGCCTCGCGCACCGTCGCCGAGGAGCCGGCGGCAGCGGACGCACTGCTCGTGCAGGAGGCGGCGCCCAGCCTCCGTCCCGTCCCGGAAGCCGGCAGAAGAGCTGGCCGGGCTGTGATCCGGCGCTGGATACCGTGTCCGCCTCCCGGCGCCGCAGAGGCGTTCGGCGAACCGGCTCGCCTTCTCGGCTCCCCGGTCCGCCATGTGAGCGGGGTGGTACAGCAGCCTCAACACGATCGATCGATGATTTGCGCCATCGGCTGCTGCAGAAATCACGTCAGTGTTTGCTCGAATTTGCTTGGGTTACCTGTCGTGTCGAAGTCCTTGACCGAAGGGCCGAGCAGCGAGAGGAAATCAGGGCGCGTGGTGGATTGGTTTCGCAGGGGACAGGCCTGGCTCCAGAGGGCGTGGAACGCGTCCGGCCACGAGCGCAACACGATCCTGCTGATCGGTAAGTGCGTGCTCGCTTCCACCCTGAGCTGGTGGATCGCGCACGACCTCCTGAACGCGACGTCACCGGCATTCGCACCGTTCTCGGCAGTGCTGACCATGAACGTGACGGTATCCAAATCGGTGTGGCAGACACTGCGCTACATCGCGGCGGTCGTCGTCGGGGTCGCGGTGCAAGCTGCGATCGGATTCACGGCCGGTCCCGACTTGTTCGCGTTTGCGCTCGTCGCCGTAATCGCCCTGAGCCTGGGGCAGTGGCAGGCGCTGGGGGAGCAGCGTTCACAGGTCGCCACAGCAGCCTTCTTCGCGTTCTCCACCTACGCCGCGGCGGCCACGAACAGCGACCGAGTCGCCCAGCTGGGCCAGATCATCGTGCTGGTGCTCATCGGCTGCGGCATCGGAATGGTCGTGAACCTCTCCATCGCACCGCCGCTGCGCTACCGCAGCGCCGAGCAAGGGCTGCACGCCCTGGCCGGCGAGATGGTGTCGCTCCTCGACGACATGGCGAACGGTCTGTGCAGCGGAGACGTGGATGCCGACCGTGCTGACCGCTGGGTCGCATCCGGCGAGCGGGTGCAGGCCGCGGTACGACAGGCCCGGGCCGGCCTCGAGATGGCGGAGAGCAGTGTGTCCCTCAATCCCCGGCGCTTCCTGCCCGCCCACCGCAGCTATCTCACCTTCACCCGCTACCGACAGAGCCTGAGCGCCATGGAGCGCGCGGTCTATCAGCTGGCCTCGCTGACCCGCAGCCTCGGACGCTGGCGGGACAGCGAGAACACCTACACCTACGGCCCGGCCCTGACCGCCTACGCCGATTTCGCGGGGAGCCTGCGCGACATCGCGCAGGTCATCGCGGAACTCGACAGCGACACTCTGGCCGATCAGGCCGATGAGATGTGCAAGCTGGCCGCCACCGCCCAGAAAGCGCTGCAGAAGGTTCTCGATGCCGCAGACAAGAGCCAGCTGCCGCTCGCTGATGCGTCCCGTCCTTACGGCGTCCTCATCGTCGAGGCCACGCGCCTGATGGAGGAGTTCCAGAACACCTGCGACGTCCTCAAAGACACCGCTGAGATGTAAGGGACTGATCTGCTTCGGCGTGCAGCAAGTCCGGCGATGCGAGGGATCTTCTGAGCCCCCGCAACGGTCGCAGGAGCCGTTCGGCCCTCCCGGCTGTGGTTTCAACCGGGAGAGCCTCGACGCTGCCGACCTCCGGAGGATTTGCAGACGCACAACGTCGTCCCGGTCCAGTTCCCAAGCAGGCAGCCCTCACACGCACCAACACGATGTCGGGTGAAGCACCCCCATGGCAGGACTCCGCCGCCCGGTCCCATGAGCAGCAATTCCCGCGGGTAGAATTGTGCCGGAGTGCTTCGGAAGGCAGGCATTCCTCTGTCGCATGGCGAGACGGCGACCACACACAAGTGGTCGCCGTCTCGCCATGCGACAGCCATGCAACTGTCCACGACCCGGCCGCTCAAGGAGGCTGCCGTGCACTCTCAGCACCCCCCTGCTGGCCCCACCAGCACCAGTACCGAAAAAGCAAGCCGGGACGAGGAGATCGAATCCGACCCGTCCGCAGAGGATGAGCTCGACCTAATGGGAAGCCTGCGCGAGCAGGCAGCGAGCCTGAACGCCGCGTGGTTGGCGCGCTCCCGTGTCTCTTACGCTCAGGGCCTACTGGTGGGCCGGTACCGGCTGACACACCCGGAAGAAGCATTCGCCTTGATGCGGCAGGCGTCGCAGCGGATGAACGTCAAGCTGCACCAGCTCGCTGCCGCACTGGCCGACACCCGAGCCCCAGCACCGGACGCAGCCTCCTGGTTTCCCAGAAGGACCGCCCGCCCCGCCCCACCACTGACTGCCATCGGCACACCTGCACCCAACCCGCGCAACCAGGGCGAGGTCCTCTCGGCTGCTTTGCGCCGCGTGCTGCAGGTGACCGGAGGGGCCATGGGCAACGTCCAGCTGTACGAGAGTGGCGTCCTGCGCATGGAGCAGCAGCACGGGCATACACAAGCCTTCCGCGACTTCTTCGCCTTCGTCGAGGACGGCACCTCCTGCTCCCGGGCGGCCGTCTCCGACAAGCAGGTCACCGTCCTGAACATGCACACCACCACCGTGTTTGACGACGAGACCCGCCAGGTCCTTCTAGATGCCGGCAGCCGCGCCTGCCACAGCGTCCCCCTGCCGGGACCTGACTGCGTGGTGCGGGGCGTGATCTCCAGTCATCACCACGAGCCTTTGGACCCCTTGCCCCAGCAGCAGCTGGAAGAACTCGAGCGCCTACGACACCTGGTGGGAGCCTGGCTGGCGTGGCACCAGCAGACCATCGTTCTGGACGCACTGGAACACATCCACCAGTCAGCCCGAGCCAACAGCGCCTGATGCGGAACAACTTCATCACAATCCCCTGCGGCTTCGCAGCACACTGCCTGGGAAGGCAGACCACCCTGCGATTCAGCGGGCGATCGAGTTGCTCACAGGTCGCAGGTATCGGTTGTGAGCACCGCCTCTCGTGAGCCCGGGCGGCATCCTTTTCGCCACTTGGCTCGAAGGCTTTACGCCCGCAACTGCGGATCACACTGAAGCGGAAACGATCGGCGAAGCCGTCCTGAACGCCGCCGGAATCCGATCCGGCTCCAGCGTCCCCGCCCCGGGCCGTTGTTGATGAGTCGTCGCGGGCCCGACCGTGGACACCCCACTGCTGGGCCGCATCGCCGCAGGCGTTCCGACCACCGCGGAGCAGCACGTCGAGAGCGTGCTCACTCTTCCGCGGGAACTGGTCGGCTCGGGTGAGGTGTTCGCCCTGAGACTGCGTTGGCGATTCGATGACGGGCGCCCACATCCTCGACGGCGACACCGTCGTCGTGCGCGCCCAGGCCCAGGCCGAGACCGGCGAAGTCGTCGCCGCCATGCTCGACGGCGAAGCGACCGTCAAACGGCTCAAGCGCGACGGCGCGCACGTGTGGCTGATGGCGGAGAACCCGGCCTACGCGACACGCGTTTCATACCTCACGTGGGCCACGTTGCCACTCCTGTGCTCTGCGCGGTGCATGGCCGCTCGTGGCTGTGTTCTGCGCGATGCATCACGAAGCGGGGTTGGGTTTGGGTCGAGGTGTGTGGCCTGGTGGCGTAGAGGAAATGCGCTGGTCGCGATCCGGTTGAGCGGCTTTTTCGGGGGAGCCTGGGAGCGGGTAGTGCCGGCCGCGTTGAGCTCCCCTGCACGGCCGGTCCTGCCCGGGCTGTGGCGTCGACGCCATGGGATCCCCCGGTTGCCGCCGCTGCGGCGGCGGCAACCGGGGGCACGCGGGACCGGTGCTCTCCCATCGGTCCCGCGTGTGAGGTGCCCTCCTGGCATGGGGGCAGGGCTGCGGGAGTTGCCGTGCCTACCGGTCATGTCAGGAGGGCGGAGGCTGGAGCCGTGCAGTCGGCGATACGGCTCCAGCCGGCCTCAGGGTCGGCTCGGGGCTGGGAGCCAGGCAGCCAGGGTCGCTCAACTCGCCTTCCCTGCGCAAGCAGAGAGCGTTGCCCGGACGAGCGGAAGCAGTGTGTCGGGCTGGCAGGATCAGCTGCCGGGTGGGGTGGATCAGGTACCTGTCGCAATATTGAGGATGATCGCCAATTTGACCTTAGTCCGCAAAATTGAGACAATGATGCTGTGCCGGATGTAGATGACGAGCGTGAACTTGCCGCCGCGGTTGCCGCGTTGAAGGTCGCCGAGGAGCGCCTCACCGCCGCGCTCAGTACGTTCCTTGCACGTGATCCGGTGACGGGCCGTCCCGTGCACGGCCGGATCGGTCGCGCGGCGGAGATCACCGGCTGGGGGCAGCAGCGGGTGAAGGAGATCGTCACCCCGGAGCTGGCCGAGCGGCGACGTGGTCAGCGGGCCGAGGAGCGCCGCCGGTGAGCGACTTCGACGCGATCGACTCCCTGCTCGCCTCCGTCGCACCCGAGGCCGACCTCCCGGAGGCCGAGGTGCGGCGTGAACTGCGTGAGCAGGCCGGTCTGTCCAAGGCGCAGGTGGCCCGCGCGCTCGAGGTGAGTCCTTCCACGCTGAGTGCCTGGGAGACGGGTGACCGGGAGCCGTCCGGCGAGACGCGCACCCGGTACGCCTACCTCCTGGACGGCCTTGCGCAGAAGCTTGGCCAAGAGCCGCCGACCGAGCCCTCGGCTCCAGCCGCCGACGAGACGCCGTCCGACCCACAGCCCGAATCCGCATCCGGCCAGCCCGCAGACAACGACGACGATGCAGACGACGTCGAGGCACTGACCGCCCCGGAGCCGTGCGTACTGTGCGGGGCTCCGGCCGGTCATCGCGTCGCGGGTTTCCCGCAGCACCTGGACGCAGCCGACTGCCAGCACTCGGCCCCAACCGCCGAAGCCACTGCGCCCACCCCGTCCCCGGAGCCCGCCTCCGCGCGGCCACCGAGGACTTCGACCGGTACCCGACCGGCTCGCCAGGGTCACACGGCCGCCCGGCCGAAGCCGCCGACGCGCCGCGCCTTCCAGCCCGCAGACGAGTCGGCTGGTCTGATCGGCAAGGCGGTCCAGGCCGCGCTCGCCGAGCACCAGGGCGACGTCGAGAGCGCCACTGCGGCGTTGGTGAAGAAGGCGATCCCGGACGCGATGGCGTTGCTGGACGCCACGCGTATCGGTGGCCGCTACGACGTGATCGCGCACCCGTGGATGCCGGACATCTTGAAGAAGCAGAGCTCTCACGGTGCCGATCAGGTGTGGGAGGCCCGTCCCAAGTGGACGCGGGCCGAACTGCCGCCCGGTGAGCACGAGGTGACCGCGCTCGACATCAACGGCGCGTACCTGTCCGCGTTGAAGACGCATCTGCCGTTGGGCCAGCTGGAGCACTCCGCCGGCGGCGTCGGACACGACCGCCGCCGGGCGGGCGTGCACCTGATCACGCCGCCGCACTGGGGTCACGAGGACGTGCTGCCGAACCCGATCGGGCAGCGCGACGAGCCCGGTCCGCTTTGGGTGACGGAGCCGACGCTGCGGCTCCTGCAGCGTCTGTCGGGTCCGAAGTACGGGCTGTGCGAGCCGCCCGAGATCCACGAGTCCTACACCTCGGGCGCGACCGAGGGGCTTCTGGAGAAGTTCCGCATCGCACTGAAGGACGCCCGGGACACCGCGATCGCCGAGGGCGACGAGGTGACACTGGAGTACGTGAAGGCGATGTACTCCAAGTTCGTGTCCACGATGGGGGAGTCGAACTACAACCGGGAGCTCTACCGCCCCGACTGGATGCACCTGATCCGCTCGCAGGCCTTCGCCAACCTGTGGATGAAGGCCCTCAAGGCCCACGAAGAGGGTCTGACCGTCGTCCGTGCGATGGGTACCGACGAGCTCCACGTCATCGGGGAGTGGCGGACGATCCTTCCCGAGGGTCGTGGTGTGGCCGAGGTCAAGGTCAAGGACCTCTACACTGCAGGCTCCGCAGCCCACCCGGCCCCGGCCCCGGTCTCAGAATCTGGAGGGGGAGAGTAAGTGCCCGACAGGAACATGGAGTTCGGCAAGTTCGGTGCCCAGGGCGTCAAGGGCTACGAGGCTGCGGCCCGGCAGCTTGATGCGCTGGTGGAGTTCATCGCCACCCCTGTCACCCAGCGCCGTGGCATGCTGGCCCGCCTGCACTACCTCACCCGTTCCGAGCGGGCGAAGACGGCTGCCCGGGCGGCCGGCCTGAACGTCACCGACCGCACCCTGAAGCGGTGGGCCGAGGGCAAGGCGGCCCCGTCGAAGAAGAGCCTGGCCCAGCTCGAGGCCGCCTACCTGCAGGTGCGCCGCCACAACGTGGCCCGTCACCTGCTGCAGCGCCTGAACAAGGACGGCCGCGGCACCCGCGTGGAATTCCACCCGCTCAACCAGTCCCAGGTGAACCGCCCCCACGTGCGGGCGGTCTCCTTCCGCACCCTGAACGTGCGGAACTGGGAGCGGATGGTCGAGGCGTGGGCGGCCGACGACGACGAGGCCATGGACGCTGCCTGGTTCGACGACATCACCGCCGACCTCGGCTCCGACTACGGCGCCTACGAATACGTCATGAACATCGGCTTCGCCGCCTGAGCTTGTTCCGACTTCTGGGGGCTTCCGGTCAGCGGAGTTATCGCGTGGGCTTTATGACATGTCCAAGTGCGACGAGGCCGATTCCCACAGCGAGGAGTGATGGTGAGTTCGCGTTCCAGCTGAGCAGCATCAGCAGCGCGCCCGCTCCCCACACCCGCGGCTGCCGCACCTGTTGTTGCAGCCAGCGCCCCGGCATGCGGCCGAGAAACAGCCCATGCACTCCGAGGGCGGCCCAGATGATGGCCAGGATGAACAGCACCACGGCCAGCCCACCGAAGTAGAACATCCCCTTCCCCCTTACTCGTGACCGCAGCCGCGTCACGCGATGCCGTAATCAAACCCGAACGTGTGGGACTGTGCAGCTCTGGGGTGCGGGCAGCGGCGCCTGGCCCGCCCGGTCGGTACCTCACAGCAGATCTGGGCGCACCCGCCGCACGGCCACCGTCGGCCGCCATCTCCAGGGACGACGCTGCCGACCGGGGATGTGAGTACACGCGACGGCCAGCCCGTAACTTCACCACGACCGTCCGCGGCCCTGCCACCAGTCCCGCGAACCCGACGATCTCGGCGCTGGGAGAGCTCACTGCTGTGGTTCAGTCATCGACCGGCTGGTGGGAGGCGGGCAGGATGCCACCGTTGTCGATGACAGCGCGGGCCACCAGGGCGATCTTCAGGCCGTGTGAGCGGGCATGGCCGCGCAGGAGAGCGAAGGCGGCGTCCGTGGTGATGTGGCGGCGGGCAGCGAGGATGCCCTTGGCCTGTTCGATGAGGACGCGGCTGTGCAGAGCGTGCTGCAACTGGCCGCTCAGTGAGCGCTGATGGGCGAGCTCGGTCTGCAGGGACAGCAGGTGGCTGGCGGTGCGAGCCAGATCCCGCAGATCGGTGAGCGCATCCTCATCGAAGCATGTGTCGGGGGAGTCCAGCAGAACCAGGGCGCCCGCGGGCTGCAGAACTGCACTGCTCTCGGTCAGCGGCCCCGTCATCAGGGGCAGGGCGGTGACCATGGCCAGCTTGAGGTTGAGGGCGCGGGGTGTCCAGTGCGGCCAGCGCACCCGGACGGGCTGCGTGGTCATGTCGAGGTTGAGCAAGGAGCGGCCCGTGAGGCGGGTTCCCACACTCGGTCCTTCGTTCCAGATCGCTGCGTCGACGGCCAGGCTCTGCAGTTCGGCGCTGGTTCCGACGGTGTGAACGGTCGCGGTGCCTGGGGGCAGGTAGCAGGTGATGGCGCCGCAGGCGCCCCCTACCAGCCGGCCGCCTTCGGCCAGGACAGCCAGGGTGGCGCGAGGATCAAGGGACGCGCGCGCAGTCTGTTCCACCAGTCGCACATACAGAGCAGACAGTTCCGTGGTCATGACACGCATAAAGGCCTCTTTAAAGTTAAGGCCTGGGTCTGGGGCCATCGGACATCCGAACGTCCGCACGGGGAAGTTCGGGGTACCCCACTGAGCGGCACACCGAACATGCTTGCCTGGCCACTCTCACTGCACAGCAACGAGCCTGTACGCACGACGCAGGACTGTCATCGTCCCTGGCAGGCATGCTTGCCGTGACTGCGTTGGTGGCGGGGCACAGATGCCATAGGCGAGCCCGTGCACGGGGTCCGGGTGCACGGGCTCTGCCCTGTGCTTCGTAGCGATCATGCAGAAAGGTTGCATCTACACCAGGTGTTGCTTGGGCATTCTCGACGGGCAGGCCACCCTGAACGGTGGCTTGCCCGGCCCGCCTTCAGAACGCTGAGGTGGTGAGCGCCTGGCCGGACGCTCCGGTTGGAGGCCCACAGCCCGCAGACCCCCGACGCGCTCCATGTCGCCCTCGCCGTCATCGATCCGTCGAGGTCGCCGCGTTCAACGCGGAATTCGATGCTGCGACGTTCGGCGCCGAGCAGGCGCGCGTTGTCGCCAAGTACCGCACGACGATCGTGCTCGCGACCCGCCCCGAGGTTGCCGCGGCGATCGCCGCATGCCTCGCGGGGACTTCCGAAGCCTGCTCCGTTGCCGAGCAGCACACCTACCTCCGCCAGCACGGGCCCGCCGCGTGACCCAGCCCTGGCACGTCACCGTCCCACCCCGCCTCTACGAGGAATCCCGCCCACAAGGACGTTCACGACCTGCTCGCTCAGCGCGGATCGTAGCTAGCCGCCAGCTCATCCAGAGCGCCGAGTTGCGCCGGCGTTCCACGGATCCCGTCGCCGACACCGGCGACCGCATCATCGTCCTCTACCGCGTCCGCGATCCCGAAGACGTGCTGGAGCCCGGCGAGGTAGAGATCATCTTCCTTCTCTCCGCGCCCTGAACCGGTCTCAGCACGGGAGCGGCCGCCGTCACCGAACAGGTGACAGCGGCCGCTGCCATGTCGTGTCGTCCTAGCTGTGGATCGTCGCGCAGGGCGCCGCGCGACGCTTCGACGACTCCACGCACAGCAGAGAGCCGCTGCGGTAGTCCGCGTGCGGGGCCCACGTCACCGAGTGCATCCCGCCGTGGCGCTTCGCCAGCCGCCATCCCGACAGGTTCTCCCGGGTCTCCGAGTGCGCGTGGATCACGTACGCGCGGAACCGCTCGCCCCGGGTCGCGCCCTTTGCCCAGGCCCGCACCGACTTCACGTGGGTGCCCGAGCCCCACACGTCGATGTGCACGCCGCCGAATCCGCCGTGCGTCTCGACCGGCGCCATCGCCGAGGAAGAGGGGGCGAGCAGCATCACCGCGGAGACGGCCACCATCGCGGACTTGATCATCATCTTTCGCATGATCGCTCAACCGCCCGTGGCCCGGCCGAAGTCACGCAGCCGCGCCGCAGATCACCCGGACGTGACCGCCCCATCAGGCGGGGCACGGTCGGATCAGGCGTCCTGGCTCCGTGCCGCGTCTGCGCCGCCGAGCTTGCGCCGCCCCGCGGGAACGGAGAAGCGGGGGCCGCCGAGCACTCCGCGGGCGCGCAGCTCGTCGATGTCCGGCAGATCGACGCCGGGCATCTGCGCCAGGAGGTCCGCCTGGACGGCCCGTAGGGACGCGCGCGGGCCGGTGCCGAGGGTGCGGCGGTGATCAGTCACCCGCGCATCCTACGGCCGCATGAAGCGGGCATACGGCGCATGGCGCCGAGGTCTGTGATCATGGGATGCCGTCGGATGCCGCAGGCGATCCCGGCCGGTCGGATTCAGAGATGGGGGACGCCAGCACAGTTGCTGTCGTCATCCGTGCCGGTGGTCGCGGGCGTGTGCAGCATCCACCGCTGCTCCACCCGCGGCAGGCTGACCGGATGCGCCGTCTCCTCCTCGTCCTGTCCGTTGCGAGGCCCTGGTGGACACGGCCACCGCCAAACCGCGCACGCCGAAGAAGCGGCACGCCCGGCATCCGGCACCGGAGCAAAGGACGCTGACTCCGCACCGGCCGCGCCGCCCCCTCTGGACAGGCCAGCCACCGTGGCGCGCCGGTCGTGGGTACGCCCGCCGGGCGCCGCACGGTCGTCCGGCCGGCCGCGCCGCACCCACCGGCGACGACGTCCCGTCACCGCGCGGTCGTTCCCCGGCCCAGGGCGACGTACGCCGATTTGGGTGTGGTGTGCGGGTGGTCGAAGCAGGCAGGGGTGGATCCGGCGCTCACCGCGGCCTGCCGGCGAACCGCGCGCTGAGCAGTGGGCGGTGATGGTCAGGGCTCGTTGACGGCGATCGTGGGGAAGGGGCCCCAGTTGATGCTGGCGGCCGTATGGACGCCCACATCAACGAAGTTGACCGTGCTGCCGGAGAACCTCGAGGCTCTGAAGTTGATCGTGCCGCCGGAGTACGTCGAGCGGCTGAAGTTGACCGTGCCGCCAGGGAAAGTCGTGCGGCTGAAGTCGACCGTGCCGCCGGAGTACGTCGTGCGGCTGAAGTTGATCGCGCGACCGGAGAACGTCGAGCGGCTGAAGTTGACGGTGCCGCCGGAGAACGTCGAGCCAGTGAAGTCGACCATGCCGCCGGAGAAGATCGAGTTGCTGAAGTCGCCGCCGTCGAAGGTGGTTCCGTTGAGGTCGAGGTCGAGTCCGCACCAGGTGGTGGTCGTGGTGGGGTTTTGGAGGTGGTCGCGGATGGTGCGGATGATGGTGAGGCGGACTTCGCGTTCGGGGTGTTTGAAGCCGGGTTCGGTGAGGCCCGGGGTGTAGGGCATGCGGAGGTAGGCGCACAGGACGTTGACGCAGACCTGTCGTTGTTCGGACCAGTCGTCTGCCAGGCGGGCCATGGCGTAGACGCCGGCAAGCCGGACGGCGGCTTGCTCGTGGCCGAGTTGTGTGTCTGCCTGCTTCCGGCGAAGACTGCGCGCTGGCCCGGATACGGGGGCTTTGCACGGCGTGATCCTGGAGACATGGCGAGCGCTCCGATTGTCGTGCACCCGCCGTCCCGCACCGGCGGCCGGCGGGTGACTGCGCGCGGGCAGATCCTCGGCCTCGCGCACTCCGACGCGGACGTCGTGGAGTTCCTGCGGCGGGCTGGACTGTGCGTGGCCGGCCGCGGTGAAAGCATCGACGACCGTCACCGTGCCGACCTCCTGGCCGTCGCCGGTGATCCGGACGACCGCCGAAATCCCCGCCCGGCACGACCGGTAGACCCGCCCGGTCAGCACGGAAGCATCCGCGTCCGGCACCCTCGCCCCCCTTGTCCTCGCGTACGGTCCGCCTACGGTTCCGCCGGGCCGGGACGGCGCAGCGCTCTCCCGGACGGCGCCGACCGCGGCGCCGCGGCGTGTAGGGTGGCGTTCACCGACGCGGGGTGGAGCAGCTCGGTAGCTCGCTGGGCTCATAACCCAGAGGTCGCAGGTTCAAATCCTGTCCCCGCTACCAACGCACCGGCCCCCTCGACCATCACATCGAGGGGGCCGGTCGCGTGTGGGCGCCGTGTTATGCGATGGGCTGGGCCGCCGGGCGGCCGACGATGCGCATCCGCTCCCCGTCGTACTCCATGATCTCGCCCGGCAGGATTAGCAGACCCGGCTCACCTGCACCGCCGCTGGCCCTTCCCACGTCCCTTCCCACGCCGGATCGCGCTGCAGCCGTGTTCCAAACGGTCTGATCCGGGTGGTAGGCCGCCAGTTGCCGTGCTCTGGCAGTCTGGGCGGATGACTGAGGTTCCGCTGTCGGGAGGGTTCATCAACCGGGTCGTCCGCGTCGGGGACACGGTGCGGCGACCTGTGTCAGGTCGGGCGGACTTCGTCGCGGCATTGCTGCGTCTGTTCGAGGCGCGTGGCTGGGGTGGGGCGCCTCGTCATCTTGGTCTGGACGGCCAGGGCCGGGAGGTGCTCGGCTACCTCAAGGGCCATGTGGCCTGGGAGGCGGAGCAGCCGGCAGGTGTGTACGCGGATGAGAGCTTGGCCGCAGTAGCCCAACTGGTGCGGCAGTTCCACGACCTGACCGCGGGGACCGTGCTGGCCGGTACGGCGGAGGTGGTGTGTCACAACGACCTGGGGCCCAGGAACACTGTCTACCGGCCGGCAGCTGACGGCATCCGGCCGGTGGGGTTCATCGACTGGGATCTGGCCGCTCCCGGCGATCGTATCCACGATGTTGCCCACGTCTGCTGGCAGTACCTGCGCCTCGGTCCCGATGCCGCTCCTGCCGACGCCGGCCGGAGGATGCGGCTGATCGCCGACGCCTACGGGCTCTCCGAGCGTGATGAGTTGGTGGCGTCGGTGCTGTGGTGGCAGGACCGGTGCTGGCGTGGAATCGCAGACGCGGCGGATCAAGGCGAACCCGCGATGGTTCGCCTGCGCGAGGCCGGGGTGGTGGGCGAGGTCCAAGCTGCCTATCGGTGGACCACCTGGCACAGGGCTGCCCTGGAACACGCCCTGGGCTGAGGCGATACGCGCGGACGACGGCGGACAGCCCGGTGCAGGAAGGCGCTCGCCGCGCGCGGCGGGACGCGGCACCTCGGAGGGCCGAGACTGAGCCGGCCCGCGCTACTGACCGTCGTGGCCGCTGTGCGGCCGCCGCCCGCTACCAGCGCATGCCGAGCTGGTCCAGTGCCGCGTACCGGTCCGGGCTCAGGGTGGCGGTCCTGCGGCGCGTGTTGGTGAGCCACTGCCCGAGTTTCACAGCCGATGAGTTTCGGTAGCGGTTGGTCATCAGCCGGCTCGCGGATGCTCACGAGAATTGACGGCAGTGCCGTGTCGCTGAGGCAGACGGACGAAGGTGCGACGATCTGTTCGTGGTGACAGATGCCGAGTGGACGCGGATTCGGAGAGACCTGCGCTTTGGGCAGGTCTTCAAGGGCACCGTGGTGAAGGTTCCTAGGCCTGGTGCGATCGGGATCTTCGTGGACATCGGCCTGAGCGTCGGAGGCTTTGTCGACGTTCTGCTGCTGCCGAGCGAGGGCGAAGACTGGCCCGCGGAGGGCACGGTTGCCGATTTCGAGATCTGGTGGGCAGACAGCCGCCAGCAGATCCGGCTGAAGCCGTCCGACTCTCGGTATCTGCGGACCGACTTCACAGACTTCGTCGAATGCTTCCGTCCCAGTTGGCCTGCCGACGTCGGCTTGCCCGTTCGTGACCCGGGGCCCGTCACCCCCGACGAGCTGCGGGCCCTGCTTCGCTCCGATGGGTCGTCGGCCAGCTTCCCCTGAGACTGGAGCAGCGGCCGACGCTCCCAGCGGAACCTAGCCGGCCGCGGCCTCGGCGCGTGGTCAGGTGCTGGCGAGGCGGTAGGAGACGTCCTGGACGCTGACCGGCTTCTTGCCGGTGTTCTCGGATGTCAGGAGGGCGTCGGCGCCGTGGGAGAGGCCCAAGGCGAGAGCGCCGACGAGTATCAGTGCGGCAGGGGCCACGAGCCAGCCCGGCCACAGGTTGGGTGTGTGCCGGCCTTCTTGCCTGTGATGGCGCTTGAGTGGGTTGGTCACGCAGATGAGCGTGACGCCGGCACCCTGGCTGTGGGGTCGGGTTTCCCCAGTCTGTGATGCGGCCGTGAGCGGGTCGCCGCGGGCCGTGTGCCCGCTCCGGCGGGCGGAAGGCGGCCCCGCCAACACGCCGGCGGGCGGCACCGACCCGTGGTTAGAGAACGGACCGCTTGCGGTCGTCGAGGTCTAGAGGCAGGTGCTGGCGTACTGCATCGGCGGCCTGGTCCTGGACGTGCCCGCCAAGTCCCTGCCGTCCCTGGTGGACTGGCCGCTCAAGGGAGGTGAAGCTCGGGGCCCCGAAGCTGTCCGGTCCGGGCAAGGACGCTGTCAGGCCTCCAGCGAGCCGCGGAGGAGACCGCTCAACTCGTCGTCGGTGACTTCCGCCGCTTCGTCGGCCCGCAGCCGGATCGTTCCCTTCCCGCTGACGAGACCGGGATGGCGAGAGAGGAATCCCGCTGCGCGGTCCTGGTCCCACCCGTAGAGCGAGACTCCGTGCTGCCACGCTCCGACATGCAGTCGCCGGCTGCCGACCTTGTACGTCGGCATCCCGTACGACAGCACGAGGTCGACCTCGGGAGACTCTTCCAGGATCAGCCGATGCACCCGATCGAAGAGGGGACGGTGTTCGGACGGGATCTCGTCGACATAGGCCTGCACTTCAGGGTTCACAGGTCCAGTCTTGCGGAAGCACGCCCTCGCCGCCCGTACCGCGGCCGCCCGACCGGGCCCGTTGGCCTCCTCTGCTCTCCGCCGGCGGCCGGGCCGTCACCTGCGGGGCCGGGACGAGCCGACCGCGGCGCGTCCGGTAGTGCTGCCAGCCGTCGAAGGTGTGCCTCAGCGGCCGCTTGTTCAAGATCATGGCTGCGATCTCGCTGCGGCTGGGCGAGACTCGCCAGGTGCCCGGCCAAATCGCGGAGCGTCCACGCGCCGCAGTGTTCGACTGGAACAGACAGATCACCATCGAGACATGCACGGAACGCGTCGAGTTCATCACTCGGATGCTGAAGCAGAGATTCCGAGTCCATGGGCGGCGAATCCAGCCCAGCCCACTGACATTGCGCCCGGCCCCGACCTGTCGGACAGGCCGTTAGGTGACCGGTCGTCAGGAAGCGTTCTTGCGCAGGGCCGCCAGTGCCTGGTCCGCGTGGGCGCTCATCCTGAACTCGCTGCGCACCACTTCGAGTACGCGTCGGTCCGTGCCGATGACGAACGTGGCTCGCTTGGTGGGCAGAGGACCGAATCCGCGGGCCACACCGAACTGGCGCCGCACCACACCCTCCGGATCGGACAGCAATGGGAACCCGAAGGTGTGCTTCTGTGCGAACTCGCGCTGCCGCTCGACCTCGTCCGAACTGATGCCCACAAGCCGGGCGCCAGCCGCCGCGAACTCGGCCGTCAGATCACGAAAGCGACAGGCCTGCGCCGTGCAACCGGCCGTCATGGCAGCCGGATAGAAGAACATCACCACCGGGCCCTCGGCCAGCAGCGAGGCAAGACTCATGGGTGTGCCCGTCTCGTCGGGCAAGGTGAAGTCCTCGACTACGGAACCGACTTGGACCCGGGATGAAGCGGGCACGATGACTCCCGACTGCTTGCTATGGGCACGGAACGGACGAGTCTGATCCTACTCGGCGGTAGGGGACGGGAGTTCGGGAGGGGAGGGCAAGTGCGCATGGCGAGCTTGAGGCATCGACCGTGGTGGCGCTGGCCCGCTTCGGCGCTACAAGCCAGCCGTGTGGAACGACACCTGCTCTGCGCTGGATTCACCATCGCCACTGCTCAGATGGTGGTCGTTCCAGCCTCGAGACACATGGGCACACTGCCCATTTGCGCGGAGGCATGATGCGGCACCTGTGGTAGCACAGCTCCGGATTCCAGGCTCGACGGGCATCAGCACTCCACCGCGGCGGGGATCGTGGCGGATCAGTCGTGTGTGACCTCGAAGCGCTTTCGTGTTGGGCCTTTTGGCGGAACCAGCCTGGCAGGACCAGTTGCCGCCGTCAGCCGCAGGCCGAATCTTGCTACTTCTATGGAACTGGGCTCCTCACCTCGATGGTGTGAGGGACCAATCCGCTCGCATGTACGGAACGGATTCCGGTCATGGACCACGATGCACGACCAAGGCCGCTGCGCGGCGTCAAACGCCTGGCTCTCGGCGCGCTGAGCGGACTGCTCGCCGGGTACGCGGCCATCGCGATCGCCGAACTGGTCTCCGCGGCCGTGCGACCCGAGTCCGG
>NZ_JBEOYI010000024.1:0-129761 GCF_040297005.1 Streptomyces sp. NPDC001904
AGCAAAATAAACCGCCCCCAACACCCACCACAATCCACACACTCACCCCACCAACAAAAAACTGCACACGGCATACCCACCCCACCACCACAACGCATCGCAAGCGAAAAGTGCACGCACACAGATACAAACAAGACCGCAAGAACAACAGCACAACACCGAGCAGCAGTACGAAATCGCATCCTTCCAAACACCACCCGTACCGCTCTGCGCCACCACCAGCCCATCCCTTGGGCCACCCCTCGACGCATCTATCGAGTACAGACACCCCCAACCGGACAGACTTCGGCTGCTCACGCCTGCCCTCATGGGTGACCCAGACATTTCCGCGGCTTTGCAGATCGTCACGAGTTTTGAGAGCACTTGCCGATTGAGGCGATTCGGGTCGACGGGTTGCGACAGGGCTGTCACAGCCTTCGAAGATCGCTTGACCTTGTGCCAGAGGGAGAGACAACAGTGTCTCTGTCGATCACACGAGTGGGCGCTCTGCGCTCACTGGTCGGTCCAAGACGAAGAGGGGGAGTTCGCGTGACCGCGACCTGCGTCATTCTCGACATCGGCGGCGTGCTGGAGATCACGCCGGAAACAGGATGGGTGCAACGGTGGGAGAAGCGGCTGGAGTTGCCAATGGGCACTGTCCATGAACGGATGCACGACGTGTGGTCTGCTGGGAGTGTCGGCAGTATCAGCGAGCGCGAGGTGCACAAGCAGGTAGCTGGCCGCTTGGGACTTACCACCCTCCAGGTTGAAGCCTTCATGGCTGATCTGTGGGCGGAGTATCTGGGGACGCCGAACGAGGAGTTGATCGACTATGTGCGAGGACTGCATGGAAGCTGCAGGCTGGGCATCCTGAGCAACAGTTTCGTCGGCGCCCGGGAGCGGGAGACGTCGCTGTATCACTTCGACGAACTGGTGGAACAGATCGTCTACTCGCACGAGATCGGCATCGAGAAGCCCGATCCGCGTGCCTTCGAGGCAGCATGCGCCAGCTTGGACGTGCGCCCGGAGAACTGCCTGTTCATCGACGACGCCGCAGCCAACGTTGCAGCTGCCCAGGCGGCAGGCATGCAGGCGCATCTGTTTGAGGACAACACCCGGACCGTCACGCGCATCGCAGCTCATCTGGATGCCGGCACTTGACTGCAGGACGGGTCCCGCGCCGGCAAGAACCGCAGGGCTGTCAAAACTCGTGACACATCACCCGCCCGCGGATCGAGACGGCGCCCAACCCACTGGCCGACCAACCAGTGTCGTTACCCGTGGACAAGGCCACTGGCGCGTCAACCAACCCGACAGGCACCAGAATCACGGGCTGATCCACCGGAAGCGCCTACTCTGATGCCAGCGGCTCGTCCCGGCACCGTCCGGTCGGCCCGCAGCCATCGACTTAGCTCGAAGAGCATGCACGACCACGGCGCGCTACGTCGCAGGGGCGGCCGCCACCTTCTGCAGCGCGGACACCTGACGGTGCAGGAGATCACGCGGGGTGCGGACCTCGGTAGCAGTACCGCTCAGGTCGTTGCTGGCGAACGTGACGAGCGTCGTGCCCACCCGGACGACACGCACTTCGGTCGCCAGCGCCGGAGTGTCCGGGACCGGCACCATCTCGGCGCGGAAGGCCAACTCCTGATCTCCTTCGCCGAGTTGCCCTGCCGCATGGACGTTGCTCCACTTCCCACCGCCCCACAGGGCCGGAAAGGCTCGGCAAGTGCGCAGTGCGGCACGCAGGTCGTCCATGACCCGCCCGGCGTCCTGCGCCGAGTACGCGGTGAGAAAGACCTCGACCCCCACATGGCCTCCTGGCGAGACCGTGCCGTGCACCATCCCCCGGGGCATCCTCTGACTTTGGCCCTGGGCGGCAGCGAGTACCGGCGTGCAGTCCGCGGGGCTCGCGGCTCCTGCGCGTATCGCGGACGGCCGCCCGTCGATGGCCGAGCTCTCACGCAGCGCGGCCGCCTTCAGCTCCCGCTGTGTCAGCACGCGCGCGGCTACGGCCGACCTCGACGGCACCGCCGCGGTAGTCGGCCTGTCCGCCGCCGGTGTGTCTCCCCCGCAGCCGCTCGCACCGGCCAGCACGCATGCCACCGCGGCAAGCGCGACGGCCCCGCGTCCGTATCTTCCACCGCTCCCCACGGTTGCCTCCTCTGATCGGATCGCACGGATCTTACGGGACGGGCCGGAACACACGCCGCCCGGATTCCAACACCAGCCCCGGCTCATTCCTGCGGCTCATTGGCGGGAACACTGGCGGAGCCCAACTCACGAAACAGCACGCATCCCACGGGACCAGACGCTCAGCACCCGCGCGCGCCGTCCGCCACATCACATCACTGTCACAACCACTCCCAGCATCCCGCCCATCACGGATGATGCATTCCCACACAGCGCATCCCCGGGGGACCCTTGAAAACCCGCACCGCAATCATCGCCGTCGCCTTGTTGGCGGCCACACTCGCCGGCTGCACCAGAACCGAGGCCAACAAGCGAACCGACTGTCGTAACGCCCTCACCGACGGGGCCGCGACCGCGGACCGCCCCGACGCCTGCAAGGACGTCAGCGAGGACGACTACCAGACCCTGCTCGCCGACTGGAGAGAAGAGAACAAGGACATCATCGACGAAAACGGCGGAATCGACCCGAACAAACTGTTCGACAACGGCTGACAGTTTGTTGCACGACGACCGGAACCGCCCTGCGTGCGGACCAACCTGATATCGGCGACGTCGACGAAAAGGTGGGCCGCTTCCTCGGTTTGGCGCGTGAAGTGCACCGTTCCGCGGAGGTAGTCATTCTTGAGGGGCCTTCGTCTCTTGCCGCCGTCGCCGAGGGCGTAACCCGTGCATCCAGTGATGCCTCGCCAATCTCTGTGACGGGGAAATCGATTTCGCAGCCCGGGGGCATCTTGTCGGCGGAGGTTGCTCACTCCGAGGGATCGACACTCGCCTTGACTATGTCTGCGGCGAAGACTTCGTTAATGGCGATGTCGCAGTCGTGTAGGGCACTGAGGTAGCCGGCGCACGCGTCGCGACGCTGCTGACGACGCCACTGCTCATGTTGAGCCTGTGCCTGCGACCGGCCATTGATGAAAGCGGCGCCCAGCGTCGCCAGAGAACCAACAGCAGCGCCCAGAACACCTCTGCCGCCCACGCGTGCCGCGGAGTCTGTACGGGAGGCCGCCGACGCTGCAATGATCGCCGATCATGCAGCTCGAAGAACTCGGCCCCGCTGAAAGCCAGTTGTGGCACTCCTACGCTCAGGGTCACCACGTCGACGTTCGCCCGGAATCGTCGCGAGCTGCCCGCCCCTCCATTCGCGCCGAGTGCATCATGGCCCTGCTCCTTGGCGCCGGTCCCGAGCCCGGCCCAGGTGAACGGCCCGGGCTGCGACTGAGCGGTGCGGCCATCACGGGCACACTGGACCTGCAGTTCGCTGACGTCCCCGCACCCGTCGCCCTGACGGACTGCCACTTCGCAGAAGCTCCTGTCCTGCGAGGTGCCCAGTTCCGCGAACTGTCCTTTCATGACTGCCTGTTGCCCGGCCTGATCGCCGACACGACTCAGGTCCACGGCCGACTGATCCTCTCTCACTGCCGGCTGTCCGGCCCTCTCGTACTCACCCGTGCCGAGATTCAGAGCGACCTGGACCTGACGCATACCGTGATCACCGCACCGGGACACGAGGCGGTCTCCGCCGTACGCCTGACCACGGGCGGGGACCTGCTGTGCACTCACCTGGCCGTGCACGGGACCACGCGCCTGACGGGCGGCTGCATAGCCGGCGAGTTCGACCTGGAAGGCGCGCACCTGAGCAGTCCCGGCGGCACCGCCCTTGACGCCTACCACATGCAGATCACCGAGGACCTCACCTTCCATCCCGGCTTCCGTGCCGGGGGAAAGGTCATCCTCTCGGGTGCCAAAGTGGCCGCGGCCATAGGTTTCTGCGGGGCCCGCCTGGACAACCCCGGCGGCACCGCCCTGGAGGCCGTCGATGTCACGGTCAGTCGCAACTTCGACCTCGGCGTGGGCCTCACCGCGAACGGCGGGATCACGCTCGACGGTACCCACATCGGCACTCGCCTCAGCCTCCACGACGCCACTGTGGTGCACCCCACCGGCACAGCCCTGTCGTTGCGCCTCACCCAGGCGCGAGAGACCGACCTGCGGACCCGGACGGCGATCGACGGCTCGGTCGACGCCGGCAACGCCCAGCTCGGCGTTCTCTACGACGCGCCCGCCACCTGGCCGGCCCGGTTGCGGCTGTCCGACACCTCGTACGACGCTCTCGCCACCCCGCTCACCGCCACCGAACGGCTCACCTGGATCCGACGCAGCCCCGACAGCTACCTTCCACAGCCGTACGAACAGCTCGCCGCCGCCTACCGTCGCCTGGGCCACGAGGACGAAGCCCGCACTGTTCTGCTCGCCAAGCACCGCCGCCGCCGTTCCGGACTTCGCTTGCACGCTCGCGTGTGGGGGTACGTCCAGGACGCGACCGTCGGCTACGGGTACCGGCCCACGCGCGCGGCCCTCTGGCTGATGGCCCTGCTCGCTCTGGGCACGGCCTTCTTCTCGGCGCATCCCCCGACCCCGCTCGAAGCCGCCAAGGCCCCGCCTTTCAATCCGCTGTTCTACGCACTCGACCTCCTGCTCCCCATCATCGGTTTCGGCCAGAAGGGCGCCTTCGCACCCCACGGCATCGGCCAGTGGATCGCCTACACCCTGACCACCGCCGGATGGATCCTCGCCACGACAGTGACCGCCGGAGTATCCAGGGCCCTCAGCCGTCAGTAGCGCAACTCACTGCGAAGGTCAGTTCAGAAGGAGGCGAGACTCGAACGCGCCGCGTCCATGATGGCACTCTTGTGCTCCTCGACATGCTCGTTGACCTCGGCGTCTCCGATCTCGCGCCAGACCGCCTGATTCAACGCACGGGCATAAGCCTGAACAGGAGCCTGAAGACTGGCATGGCAGACGAGAACCAGGTGTCGCTCCGCAACCCAGAGTCTGCCCATCGCCGCCGAAGCCGCCCCATGCCACCCCTCGTCTTCACCCCATGCCACAGGGCGCCGATAGGCCACTGCTTCGGACTCTTGCACACAGGCGAGAAAGTCCTTGATCGCCTGCAACTGCTCAGCCCGGCGAGCCTCGCGGCCCGCGACGGCCTGGCGACGCTCCTCCAGCCGCTCGGCAGAACGCTGAACAGCACGTTGCGACAGAGCCGTCAGACCGCCGCCCAGTACAACACCCGCCAGCGAAAACAGCGGCGCCCACACCTCTGCCGCCACGCGACACTCCCCCTCACCACAAGCCCTCGCCCGCCAGAATTCACAGTCTGTCGTCGTGGCTCGATGCCTCATAGTGGGCAGACTCGCCCCTCACTCTGATCCGACCGTTACAGACGAGAGCCGGACGGCTCAACGCCGTAATGGCGAGCGGCTGATTGGTTCGCGGGACCTAGCGCGTGTTGCGGAAGTGCCGACCGCCCAGCACAACGACGTCTGATTGCCGCCAGCAGGGTCCTGCTGTGACGCTCATGCTGGCGGCATGAAGATGTCATCCACTTCCGAGTCAGCAGCAGTTCTCACCGCCATGTATGCGGCTGAGGCGGAGTACCTGGCGGCGGGCGGCCCTGACGAGGCCTCGTTCGACCTCCTCGCCCCCTTCTTCGCGCCGGATGTCGAGCTGCATCAAGCAGATGCCCTGCCCTATGGGGGCACTTGGCGTGGATACGGCGGCATGACCCGGTTCTTCCTCATGATGCGAGAGGTGTGGGAGTCGTTCGACATGGTGGAGCAGGAGTTCCTTGCCACCGGTGAGACTGCGGTCGTACTCACACAGGTCCGTGCTCGCGCTCGCGCGACCGGCCGCGAACTCAGCTTCCCGATTCTGCAAGCGATCACGGTCAAGGACGGGCGGATCACCAAGGTCCGTCCGTTCTACTGGGACACGCGGGCTATCGCCGATGCGTGCGCCGTGCCGACACCGACACCGACACCGACACCGACAGACTGAGGAGGACGACAAGACCCACTGGCCACAGCCACCCGGCAGGCAGTGGAGTTGACGTTCACGGCCCAGGTGATCAGGCCCTTCGCCTCCGCCCCGGCCTGGAGTTGGGTGACGATCCTGGCCCAGGTGCCATCCCGCTGCCAGCGGCAGAACAGGTCATAGGCCCGGTCCCAGGGTCCGTAGCGTGCCGGTACATCGCGCCAGGGGGCACCGTGTGCCGTCCAGCAGGTGCCGCCGCGTCCACGCTGGAGGCACAGCTTGAGGCCCTGTGGAAACAACGGCTACAGCCGGGCCCCGGGTTCGTTTCGGCCTCGCTGCCACGATGCCGCTGGCCAGCCTCGATGGAACACACCGCCTGACGCGCACGTCGGCACTAGAACAACCGAGTGCCTGGCACTCACGCGCCGGCAGGACCGCACATCTGCGATTCCTCCCGGAGAGACAAGTCAAGCCCCTTGGCCTGCGCGTACTCACCGATCTCCACCAGGGCCTGTTCAATGTCCGCTGCCGTGGCCGGCATCCCTGACGCGGTAGCAAGCAGATGTGAGGTTCCCTCGTCTCGGGCGGACGCCAGAAACTCGTAGAGCCCAATCACCGCGGTGAGGGCGGTTCTCCCCTCGATGGACTGCTCCCAGCCATGGTGGACGGCAACGTAACCGCTGTGGTCCTCAAACACGACGATCATCTGCCGGACGCTACAAGCCGACCTACTTCCGTTCACGAAACGCCACACAAGAGGGCAAACAGTGCAACCCAATGGGCGGCATCCGGCAGAGATCAGCGCAGGTGAATACCGTCGATGCAGACCAAGCCAACGGGCAGCCGACGATCGGCCCAGCGCTCATGCGTCGAGGCATCTTCGACAACGTCCCCTTGACCACCCTCTCCCCTGCCTTGTCGCCCACCGACGTGCGGTCCCCTGCGACATGCGGCCCGTGCCGTTGACGGGGCCCGAGCATGTGGAGGCAGAACAGAGTGGGAATGGGCCCTGCAGCACGCGGTCTTCCGGGGCCCGGAACCGGGGACACCCATCATCCTTGGCCTGAATGTTGTTGAGCATGCAGACGGACCCGACCAGCTGGAGTTCCTACTCCAGGTCGTATGGACGGAGCAAGGTCAACTCGCCATCGATGCGGCGGCCAACGTGGCCTGCTGGTGCGACACCGAGCACGCCACCCGTGACATCGACCCTGTCAGAGTTGTTGTCGACAACGTGAGCTCACTGGTCAGTGCCTTCCAGGCTGGCACCGAGCGTCTGACCGGGTGGCTGGCCGATCCTCGAGACGCGGACTACTGGCGCGCTCGGGCAGGACTGCCCGCCCGCCGTCTCGCATGACAGGGTGCGTTCACCAGTAGGCCGCCAGCAAAACATGGCATCCCAAGGTGTCGCCTCGGACAGCACCGTCAAGCAGCTCACAGTCACCGCATGGGCGACTGCCACGCTGGAGTAGGCCTGCACCGCGCTCTCCGCCAACCCTGTGCCGATGCAAGTCCGGAGGTGTGAAGAGGGTCAGCCCGGGATTAGGAGAACCAGACGATGAGACGCACGTTGGATGCGCCGTGCAGGTCGCTCAGCGTGCGCATCACGCTCCACGCGGGCCCCCAGTGCGAGTCGTCGCCGGCTGCCTGCTCCCGGGTCCGCTTGCCGGAGGCGTCGGTCACCTGCCAGTTGGCTGCGAGCAGCTCCGCCCACGTGATCCACGTAGTTCCGTGAACGCTGTCGAGCCTCCAGGACGCGTGCTCGTCGGCAACCGTCTCGGAGGCATCCACAGGGAGTCCACGGTCTGCGGCCAGGGGGTGAAAGCCGTAGGTGTTGCGAATACCGAAGAGGCAGGCCAGGGCATCGTAGGCATTGCCGATGTTCAGCAGCCACAGCTCCATGGCAGCGTGCCAGACGGAGTCCTCGTCGTCGGGGCCCCACAAGCGGGCGCCTGGACGGCATTCGATCATCCCGTCGACCTCGGTTGCCATGCCGGGGATCTTGCCTCCTCGCGGGCCTTACTGCACCCGCATTTTCTGACATTGGGCAGCAGTTGGTGGGGTCGAACACACCCGCCGCGCTGAGTGTCTGATTGGAATCCCTGGTCGTAGGGCTTGGGGCCGTGATGCTGGCTGTATGGGTTCGAGTGGGGTGGTGCGGCGGTACTGCCCGGAGTGTGGGGTGTGCCGCTGGCGCCGACGAAGTCGGCGGTAGCGGTGTTCTGTTCGGGTAGGTGCAGGTCAAGTCGTTGGCGTGCCTTGCACCATGCCCGTCGGCGGGTGGCAGAGATGCAGCGGGGCCGTAGAGCGTTCTGCCCGGTGTGCGGGCGTGGGTGGACGGTTGGGGTCGAGTTGCGCCGCTCGGCGGTGTTCTGCTCGTCGCGGTGTCGGACGCGGGCCTGGCGGGCTAAGGCGTCACCGGATTCCGTCACGGTGCCGCCATAGCCGAACGCTGCAGGTGAACCGCATGTCACAGGGCTTTCGCCGAGGGGCACCTGTTCAACAAAGCGCAGAACAAACGGTGGCAGCAGGCGGAGCGGGCCCGCCAGGAGGAGGTGCCCGGGCAAAAGGAGGGGCCGCTGGCCCCGGTGGTGCGCTCGATCGACCGGACGATGGAGTTCCTCGATCTGGTTGCGGCCTGCCACAAGTTCGTGGCGTCCACCAACCGTCTGGTGCCGCTCTTCAACGACCGGTACCTGCCTGAGGACGCCCGGGCCGTGATCGATCACAATTTGTCGCGGGTGCGGGCCGCGTGCGACTGGGTGGAGCACGCCGTCTCCACGGGCGAGACGGACATGGATGAGGAATTGGCGCGCCTTCTGCGGGGCGGCGAGTGACCATGGCACGACGCAAGGGTGATGCGGCCCGCGCGCACGCCGCGTGCATCTACCGCATCCTGCTGGAGACGCGGCCGGCTGGGCTTGAGTTCCCCCAGATCCTGGCCGCCTGCGAGTTGACCCGCAGTCAGGTGCGGGACGGCCTGGCGATGCTGCGTGACCAGATCGCCGAGCAGGACTGGCCGCCCCTGGTCTACAGCCGCCGGGACAAGTGGTACTTCTTCACCGCCGATCCCGACGAGCTGGAATCCTATGAGGTGATGTGGGTGCGGGCCCGACTCACCCAGGTCCGCCGTTTCATCAACGGCACGCTCATCCCGCACACCAGGTTGGCCCCGGATGACAAGCGGGTGCGTTTCATCAACAGCCAGATCACCGCGGTCGAGTCCACTCTCGACCTGATCGCCTGACCGGAGAGGATAGGGGCGAGTCGCAGATGAGGCAGCGCTGCTATCCGTCGGACACCAGTGATGCGGAGTGGCAGGTCATCGCACCGCTGCTCCCGCCGCCGGCCTGGACAACGCCGCGCGGCGGGCGCCCCGAGAAGGGGCCCCGCCGGAAGATCTTCGACGCAATCCGGTATGTGACGTCCGAAGGGTGCCGGTGGCGGGCTCTGCCTGCGGGCTGACCCTCGCCGGAGTAGCGGCGGCGTCAGAAGGGCAGAGACCTAAACCGAAAAGCTACTTGCGGGAGGGGGCCTGCGGGCCGATTCGTACGAGCAGCACGGGTCCATATGCTCGCGGCACCGCAACCACATCGGAGAACTTGATGACCAACGGCACTGCTTGGATAGGCGCGCGCCAGCACACTTCTGTTTCCGGCGCTGTGCAGGGAATGCACGGTGGAATTTCGCTCACGGCGGCCAGGAGTATTGACCCTGACGAATTCCTCCTCGCGCTGGGCGCAGAGGTGGATGAGCTGGCTGTGCGCATCCCGTACAGGGACCTTGAAGTGCCGGTGAGGGGTCCTGGCGGTCCGTCGCCCGCGGTCAATCCCGTCATGTACGGGACGTGCGGCGACTGGGTCTATGTGCTGGAGGACTGGGGGGCCGCGACGTGGTCCACCGGCTGGCGCACAGTGGAGTCGATGCGGCCGCAGCCGGGCGAGGAGATCGTCTGCGTGACGGTGAACCGCTTCAGCCCGCCGTCGCAGATCTTGCACGTCCCGGGTGACGAACAGGCGCGGCGGGCGGAGTTCGGCCAGGACACCGGCGAAGCGTCCGCTCTGGACTCGGCGCTCAACGCGGCGGGCGCGGTCTTTCCCGCCGTCGGGGACGTCGGAGAGGCCGCTGTGGTGGAGTACTACGAGGAACACGGGCCGCGGCTGCCCGAGGCGGTGTTCACCGCCGTCGGCAGCTACTGCGGTCTGTCCATCGACGAGGCTACGGTCCGGGCCGGTGGCCTTCCTGGTGTACTTCTGTCCATGCCCTGACCGTGCCGCCGGGCGCCCGCCGACCCTATCCGCAGTCGAGGTGGGGGCCGGCGCGTTGGACGGGTCTACTGTGCGGTCAGCCGTCATGGTTCGGGGATGAGCAAGGGCATCCGTGGGAGGGTCTTCCGGGCGGGCCGGTCCCGAGGCCGTCGCCGCCCGGCTCCGCGCCGCCGTCCACCCGGGCCGGCTCCTTGCCCAGCACACCACGGCCGAACTGGAGGAGAGGATCGGAGCGGGGGCACGACTTCGACTCACCGACGCCTACGAACAACTGCGCAACGGCACGGGCTCGCTCCTGGATCTGCCCCAGTCGGTACTCGACCTGCGCGCCGCACGACCCGCCTGGTGGGGTCTGCTGGAGGGGTGATCCCCCGACAGGACCTGTGACCGGCGCGACGACTCGACCCGAAGGACACTCATGCACACCCCCACCGTTCTGATCTCCGGAGCGAGCATCGCCGGCCCCGCCGTGGCGTACTGGCTGAACGCCCACGGCTGGCGGACGACCGTCGTCGAACGCTTCGACGAACTGCGCGACGACGGACAGAACATCGACGTGCGCGGTGCCGGCCGCGAGGTCAGCCGGCGGATGGGCATCGAGGACGACATCCGGGCGGCGACCACCGGCGAGAAGGGCACCGAGTTCGTCGACGCCGACGGGAGGCCCCTCGCCCGCTTCGCGGCCGGCACGTCCGACTCGGGCGGCGCCACCGCCGAACTGGAGATCCTGCGCGGCCAGTTGTCCCGCATCATCGTCGACCGCACCCGTGGCGAGACCGAATACGTCTTCGGTGACCAGATCGTCGCCCTGGAGGACGGGGAGAACGAGGTCACCGTGCGCTTCGCCCACGGCGCGGCCCGCACCTTCGACCTGGTGATCATCGCCGAGGGGCTGCGCTCGCGCACCCGCGCCCTGGTCTTCCCGGACAGGGACGCCGTACACGAACTCGACTTCTACACCGCCTACTCGACCATTCCACGCACTCCGGCGGACACCGACCTGTGGCGCTGGCACAGCGCGGCCCGCGGCCGCAGCGTCACGCTGCGCCCGGACAACCTCGGGACCATCCGGGCCACCCTCTCCTTCCTGTCCGAGGTCCGAGGTCTCGAAGAGCTCGACCGCGACAGCCTCACCACCGTCCTGCGCCGCACCTTCGCCGATGTGGGCTGGGCGGCACCCCGCATCCTCGACGCCCTGGACGACGCCCCGCTCTACTTCGACGCGGTCGGCCAGACCCGCATGCCGAGCTGGAGCAGCGGACGGGTCGCCCTCGTCGGGGACGCCGCCTACTGCTCCTCGCCGATCAGCGGCATGAGTACGAGCCTGGCCCTCACCGGCGCCTACGTACTCGCCGGAGAACTCTCCGCCCACCCGCACACCGCGGCGTTCCGGCGCTACGAAACGCTCATGCGCCCCTACGTGGACCAGGCCCAGAAGCTTCCCCCCGGCACCCCGCGCGTGGCCAACCCGCGCAGCCGCGCCGGACTGGCCACCATGAACACCGTCCTCAGGATCGCCGGCACCCCGACAGCCGCCCGCCTGGGCGGACTTGCCTCCCGCTGGTTCACGCCCCCCGCGGACGCCATCGACCTCCCGACCTACCCGCTCCCCCGTGCCGCTCACTAGAGCGAGGCGCTTCGGGACGGCGACCCAGGGCGCGGTGGCCGGGAAGGGCCGGCGGATCGTGCGGCCAGACGCGCGGGGCGGCGGTGAAGTCCGGCACGCGCTCGGTCGCCCCGGGAGGCGTACGGGACCCGATGGTGACGACGCGGGACGCGCCCGCGGCCCGAGCGGCCCGCCGACCGGCGGCGGAGTCATCGAAGGACGACGGCCCGGGCCGGATCGCACGTCAGGCGACGCCGTGGGCCCCGGCCCCAGGGTGAGAGCCGTGGGCCGAGGCCGCGATCTGCGAGGTCCCGCCGTACGGTCGTGCGACGGGGCCGTCTTCGGCGATCAGGACCAGACGGTGATGGTCACCGTGGCTGAGGACTTCTTGCCGGAGGCATCCGTGACGGTCAGGGTCGTGCTGCGGAAGCCCCAGGCCGTGGGCGTGCCGCTGATGACGCCGGTGGAAGCGTTGAGGGTGAGGCCTGCGGGCAGGCCCGACGCGGTGAAGGTGTACGGGGTGGTGCCTCCGGTCGCCTTGAGGCCAAGGCTGAAGGGCCGGTTGAGGTAGGCGTTCTGGTTGCCGGGGTTGGTCAGGGTCGGCGAGGTCGTTCCGGAGGCGGTGACGGTCCAGGTGAAGCTTGTTGAGCCCTTCTTGCCCGCCGAGTCGGTCGCGATCAGAGTGACCGGGCTGGTGCCCGCGGTGGTCGGTGTCCCCGAGACCGTGCCGGTGGAGGCGGCGATGCCGAGGCCTGCCGGAAGACCGGTCGCGGTCCACGTGTACGGGGCGGTGCCGCCTTCGGCGCTGTTCGTCAGTGTCACCGGGGTGCCGACCGTCGTGGTGCGGTCCGAGACGGCGGCGACCGTCACGTCTCCGGGCTGGGGCGCGGATGTGGACAGGGAGGCGCCGAACTTGCCGAGGGCCTCGTTGACGGGCTGGAAGATCGTGAATTTCTCGCCGCTGCCGCTGGAGCAGGTGGCGCTGCCGCCTCCGGAGTGCAGGCCCACCGCCTTACCGCCGGTCGCGGTGACGTAGGAGCCGCCCGAGTCGCCTCCGGCGGAGCAGGCGCTGGTATAGGAAAGTCCGTTGATGACCACGGTGCCGTAGTCGACGCTCTGGTTGACCTTGGTGACCTCGCCGCACTGGAACCCGGTGGTCTGTCCGGAGTGGCAGACGGCCGTGCCGACGACCGCTTCGGCGGAGCCGGTGAGGGGGACGTCGCCCTTGCCCCAGCCGGAGACCTTGGAGGAGAGGTCCCAGCCGGTCTGGTCGACCTCGACGATGCCGAAGTCGCCCTCGGAGCTGTTGATGCTGCCCGTGCCGCTCTTGTTGGAGGTGCCGACCCGTGATCCGTCCTTGCCGTAGGCGGGCTGGTTCACGTCGTTGGTGCAGTGGCCCGCCGTCAGGAACGCCTTGGCGCCGCCGGAGCGGGTGACGGGGAACCCGATGGAGCACGGGCTCTCGCTGCCCGGTGTCCACTTCTCCCCGCCGACCACGCTGCCGCCCTGCTGACGGGGGACGTCGCGCGACTCGGTCATCGACACCAGATCGCCCAGTTCGGCCAGTCGTCCGCGCAGGGCCGCGGTGCGCGCGTCCGAATGAGCCGGATCCATCACCACACGCACCCGGTCGGTCCGTGCGTCCGGACCCCAGGACAACAGCGCGGGTACGCCCTTGCTCCAGCGGCCGATCGAACGCGTGACCTCGTCGAGCCGCGCGCTCGAATGACGGGCCCTGTGCGCGACGGCGCCGGCCGCCTCGATCGCACGGCGGTCGGCGCCGGTGGTGGCGGACGCGTGCAGGCGGCCGTCACCGGCGTCGAACCACAGGCCCGCCACCCGGTCGCCGAGTCTTCCCCGCAGGGACGTGGCGATCTGCTCGGCCTGGCGTTCGGCCGATATTCGGGCGTCGACGGCCCGGGGAGTCAGGCCTAGGTCACGGGCCATCGCGGCCCGGACGTCGGCCGGCATCCGTGCGTTCGACGGCGTGGAAGCAGGTGTGGGCTGTGCTTGGGCGGGGGCACCTGCCAGCGCGGTGGCGGCGAGTGCGGCCACGGCGGCGCCGACGAGATACCGGGGAGTCGCAGGACGCATGGGGCACGCTCCTAAGGTGGTTGAGAGGGGTCCGGCGCCGAAGACCGTCGAGGGCCCGGTGCAGCGGGAAGTACGGGGAGGTGGCGCCGGACCGTCCGGGACGGAGCACAGCCTTGCGCTGTGGTCGGACTCGTCCCAGACGGGAAACCCCCTGCGTGCGACGGCGCCCGCCACGGCCGGACAAACCCCGCAGACCCCGCGGCGCGTCCGGCGTGGAGCCAGATGTGAAACTGGCATGTCATGAAAGCTCCCGGTTCCGGAGAAGCCGGGAGGCGATCGGGGAACTCCCTTGCGTCCACCGGGAAACGGCGCAACGCCTTGGCCGGTACGGGCCGGGAGATCTAGCGTGCCGAGCGTGAGCGACACCGGACACTGGGCCCCCTCCCGGCACACGCGCGCCCTGGAAGAGAGCCGGCAGGGCGCGCCCGACACCTGGGAGTCATTGGTGCGGTCGGCTCTGCGCTCGCTTCACGAGCGCGGCCGACTCGCCGTCCACGGACCGTGGGGCGCGGGCAAGAGCACGCTCCTGGACGACGTGTGCCGGCAGTGGGAGGGCAACGTCCTGCGGATCCGAGCACTGCGCCACGACGACGAACTGCCGTGCTCCGGACTCGCGCAGATCCTCGACGATCTCCCGGAAGTGATCACCGCGCCCTCGGCCACCACCACCGCTGCCGCGCCCGTCTCCCCGCTGCCAAAGCCACAGCCACAGCCACAGCCACAGCCACAGCCACAAGGACAGGATCGGCTGCGTCTGCGCGTCGCGGTCACCCGACTGCTGAGCCGCAGTCCGGGGCTGTTGCTCGCCGTCGATGACGTGCAGTGGCTCGACGCGTTCACCCTGGACGCCCTGGAGTACGCCGGCCGAGTCCTGCCGCCACGTCAGTGCGCCGTCGTCGCCGCCGAGCGCACGGTCGGCCGTCCGGCGCGCGGCGTCCAGCTCCTGGGCGGGTACGCGCCCTTCCTGTTCGTGCCGCCCGCCGGCGAGGACGAGATCACCGGCAGGCTGGCCGAGCGGAGCCTGCCCGTGCGCTGGGGGCCGGCGCTGCACCGCCACAGCGGCGGCCATCGCGCCCTGGTCGCCGCCGGTCTCGACGGGGCGGCCGGCATCCGCGCGGTGGAGACGGACGGCCTCGCGGGCGTGGACACCCGCTCCCCCCACACACCGCCCGGCACCCGGCTGCCCCCGCCGATGCTGCGCGGGGCGGACGCGCTGGCCGAGGCTTGGCTCTCCACTCTTCCCTCCGCGGTGCGCACCACGCTGCGCACCGCGGCACTCGCCCACCACGCCGACACCGAGTTGCTGCGCCGCGCCGGGCACTTCGACGCGGAGGAGCATGTCGTCCTGGCCTGCCGCGCGGGGGTGCTGATCCCCGGCGCGCCAGGGTCCGGCCTCGCCGACGGGGGCGAGGTTCGCTTCTCCGCTCCGGCGCTGGCGCACGCCGCCGCCCGCTCCTCCGACTCCCCTACCCGGCGTCTCGATCACGCGGCGCTGGCCGAAGCCGTCACCGATCCCGTCCGATCCGTGTGGCACCGCGCGATGGCGGCGGCCGCGTTCAGCGAACCGACCGCGCAGGTCACCGCGCAGGCCGCCGCCACCGCCCGGGGCGGCGGCGACCGGTCCTTCGCCGCCCGGCTGATGCTCAGGGCCTCGCATCTGACCCCGCCCCGACTGTCCGCCCTGCGTGCCCAACGGCTGGTGGACGCGGCACACGACGCGGCGGCCGCCGGCGAGACCGACCTCGCCCACCACGTGGCCCGGCGCATCATCGACGACCACGGCAGCGCCGAGCACCGGGTCGCCGTCCTCCTGGCGATCATCGATGCCTGCGGGCAGGACCTCGCCGCCGCCGAACCGTACGTCGCGGCCGCCCGGGCCGCCGCCCGGGACGATCCGCACCTGCTGGCCGCCATAGAGCTGCGGGCGGCGATCCAGGCCAACGTCTCCCGCGGCGACTTCGCGCTCGCGGCCCAGCACGCGACCACCGCCGCGCAACTTGCCCGGGAGTCGGTCGACGACCGTCTGGAGGCCGCCGCCCTCACCATGGTGGCCCGGATGAGGCGCATGCTCGGACGTCCGGAACAAGCCCACACCGCACTGGAGTCGGCGCTCGCTCTCGCCGTGCCGCCGGCGGCCGTCGGCGTTGCCAACAGCCCCGAGTACCTCTCCGCGCGCCACGCCGTCTTCGACGGACGGCTGCACCACGCGCGTACCGCCCTCATGGCGCTGCTGCCCGTGGCGCAGGCCGCCGGCGGCGTGGAGGACCTCGTCGACGTCCTGCGCAGCCTCGCCGAGGTCGACGCCGGTCTGGGAGCCTGCGCGAACGCGTTGGCCTGGGCCGCCCGCGCCCGTGCGGTCAGCGCCGACGCCGACCTCTCGCCGGGGCCGGTTTGGTACACGTCCGCGCTGGTGCACAGCCACGGAGGGTCCTTCGAGCAGGCCCTGGACTACGCCGAGCGTGCCCTGGGAGCCTCACGGGCCGAGCACGATCTGCTGCACATCAGCCGCAGCCTGTGGGTCCTCGGTACCGTGCATCTGCATCGCGGCCACGCCGGTCAGGCCGTCGCCGCGCTCGCGGAGGTCGCGACCCTTGAGGGACGTACGCAGTGCGTGGATCCCACCGTCCTGCGGTGGCGGACGGACGCGGTCGAGGCTCTCGCCGCCGCGGGACACACGGACCGGGCACGCGCCCTGCTCGACCACGTGGAGGAGGCGATGACGCCCCGCGACGCGCGTGCGCTGCTGCGCGCGAGCACCGATCGCGCCCGCGCCCTGTGCCTGTACCAGGAGGGTGACAGCGACGGTGCGGCGCGGCTCCTGGACGGCGCGGCACGGACTTTCGCCGCCCTCCACCGGCCCCTCGACGAGGGGCGGACCCTGCTGGCCCGGGGCCGTGTGGAGCGCCGTCGACGCCGCGCCGCGGCCGCCCGGATCGCCTGGGAGCACGCCTTGGCGCTGTTCACGGAGGCCCAGGCGCGACCGTGGATCACCTTGGTCGAGGACCACCTCGGCGCACTCACCGGGACGACGGCCCCTGGTGCGGCCGCGCTTGCCTCCGCGGCGAAGGACCGGCTGACCGCGCGCGAGCGCCAGTTGGCCGGTCTCGTACGGTCGGGGTGCACGAACGAGGAGGCGGCGCAGCGCATGTTCCTGTCGCGCAAGACCGTCGAGACCATGCTCAGCCGCGTCTACCGGAAGGCGGGGGTGCGCAACCGCACCGAACTGGCGGCCCTCCTCGAACCTGCCGACTCCGCTGCCCCGTTGTCGGATCGCACAGACGGCGCGGGGCCGGTCCGTCTCTTGTGACTGCGCGAAACCTTCACGGGATCGTCAGGGCAAAAGCCCTGATCAGAGGGCGAGTTGCTCGGTAGAAGAGGGGGCATGATCTCTCACCGCGCGCCCTCGGTTTTCGTCTCCGCCGTCTGCCTCGCGGCCATGTCGCTGCTGCCGGGCTGCACTGCGGGCGATCCGCGCGCCTCTTCGACGCTGAAGTCCGCCGCGACCGGCACGTTGAAGGTGATGTCGTTCAACACCTGGAACGGGGGCGCGCACGTCGACGACGGCATCGACAGGATCGCTTCGGCGATCACCGCCGCCGGGGCGGACGTCGTGGCGCTGCAGGAGAGCAACGGCGACGTCGCCCAGCAGGTGGCCGATGCCCTGGGCTGGCACACGACCGCGACCGGTACGCACGTGGACATCGTCTCCCGCTACCCGCTGGAGAAGACGGACTGGTCGAACACCGGCAACGGGATCGCCGCGGCGAAGATCAAGGGGTTCTGGATCTACTCGGTGCACCTGAACTACACCAAGTACGGTCCCTACAACGTGTGCTGGGACAACGACTCGTACGACACCATCTATGCCGACGAGGCGCTCCGCGGACAGCAGGCGAAGGAGGCCGTGTCCTGGGCCGGCTCGGGACCGGCCATCGTCGCCGGGGACTTCAACTCGCCCTCGCACCTGGACTGGACGGCGAAGACCAAGGCCGAGCACTGCGACTCGGTGGTCGAGTGGCCGGCGACCAAGGCGTTCTGGGACGGCGGTTACTGGGACTCGTACCGGCAGGTGCACCGGGACGAGGCCGCCGAGCCCGGGAACACCTGGTCACCGGTGGTCAAGACGACGGACGGCCGCGCCGAGCCGCAGGACCGTATCGACTTCATCCAGTACAAGGGATCGACCCTGGACGCGACCGCGTCGACCACCGTGGGCGGCGGGGCCGGCTGGCCCAGTGACCACCTCGCGGTGCTCACCACCTTCACCTACTGACGCCGCCCGGGGGCACGGCGGTGCCGCTGTGGCCGGTGCAGGCCACGCATACGTCCTCCACGCGCACACGACGCGGGATCCGCGATTGCCTCTCAGCGTGGGAACGGGGCGTTTGGCGGTACACCGGTGGCCGCCGGCGCTCGCGCAGGGTGGAGTGGCCAGTACGGCCGCGGGGGAGTTCTCCTCACGCGCCGTCCTTGTGCCCCTCGTGGAGGTCGTATGCGCCGCTCACTCACGACTCGGTCCCTGGCCCTGTCCGCACTCGGTCTGCTGGCGGTTGCGCCCGTGGCCTCCGCGGACGACGGCGGAACCCAGCCGAACGTCACGTCGTTCGGCTTCTCCGTCACCCCGACGACGGTGCCGGCGGGCGGAACGGTCACTCTGAGCGCCAACGGCTGCGAGGTTCCCACCGTCCGGGCCAACGCGCCCGTCTTCGACGCCGTCGAGCTCAACGAGGGGCATTCAGCGACGGCCCGGGTCTACGCCGACGCCAACCCGGGCGCCCAGTACGAGGTCGAATTCACCTGCAACGGCGAACGCGGCACCACGACGCTGACCATCGCCACATCCACCCTCCACCACGGCGTCAAGGCGGGTATCGGCGGCAGCGCGTCCGGCTTCGACACGGGCCAGCTCGCCGCCGGAGCAGCCCTGGTGGCCGTGGTGCTGGGCGTTGGCATCCACCAGGTCCGCCGCCGTCGCGGACAGGAGTAGCCGCCCGCGGTACCGCCGCGGAGCCCGGTGGATCGGGTTCACCTGGTCCGAGCGCCTGTCGACGTGTGCGGTCAGCCGGGTGGATCGAGCTCGCTGAGCGGAGTGCCGCCCGCCCACCGGTTCAGCCGAACGCCGTCGACGAGCTGTACCCGTGGGTGGCGGGCGACCCACAGGATGTCGGCGCGGCCGCAAGAGCCGCGGTGGACGACGAGCCGGTGACGGCCCCGGCTCGGAGGGGCACTCCCGGCCGGCGCACCGTCTCCTGTGACGTTCGCCCCGAGCGAGATGTCGATCATGGCCTGGACGACCTCGTCGAGCTCCCTGCCGTGGGCGTCGCGCCGTAGGGCCGCACGCCGCGCTCGTTCGGTCAGGTCGGTGACCTGCCATCCGTCCCGGCCCAGCATCCGTTCGACGGCTCCGGCCAGACCTCGCCGGTCCAGCCGGGAGAGTCCGGCGGGAGTGTAGAGCCCCCGGCGACATTGGACAGGGACGCGGCTTCCCCGCAACGAGGCCCAGACCAGCACGAGGGCGAGCGCGACCGCGCCGAGGCCGAAGGCGCGGTACAGCGCCGGCCCAGCGAGCGGTACGGCCAGCAGCACCGGAAGACCTGATCCTGGCCGCGTCGAGGCGCCGCCGCCGCGGCGCTTTTCTCCTTGCCCGATGGCCCGCCCGTTCCCGTCCTGCTCCTCGCGGTCTTCAGGTAGTCGTTCCAGCAGCCCGATGGCCGTCCCCCACCTCCAGGTAGGCCGCGCAGCCGGGCGAGCGCGGCGGGATCCTGCGCGTCGAGCCAGTCGACGAACTGCCGGAAGGAGACGAGCCGTACGTCCTTCTGGCTGGCGCTCCAGACAGTGTCTGGTTTCAGCATGGGTGTCATCGACAAGTAGCCCGGGATCTGCGTGCCGCCAAGCGAGACGACCTTCGTGTATGGGACGTCGATCATGCCGTCGTCTGTGGGTAGTACACGGCGCGAGCTCTCATCCGGGTAATCGCTACGGGTTTGCTCTTCTCACTGGTGAGCTGCAGTTTGTAGGAGCCGGCTTCCATGCCGGAGCGCCACCCGTGCTGCTCTCTCACGAAGGCCCAAACGGCCTTCTTGTCGTCGGCCAGCGACTTGAGCTTCGCCGCTTCTGCGGGAGTCAGCCTCCGATCGAGAGCCCAGGCGAAGCCCGGCTCTTCGTCGCGCAGTGCGTAGTTGAGCTTCCAGTCGGAGGGCTTCTTCGCGTCGTCGATCGCATCGGCGTTTCGGTCGTCCCGCTCGGCGTCTCCCTGGGAGTGCTGGTCCTGGAGATAGTTCGACACCTCGAAACCAACGGCCATGGCAACGAGTGCGATGGCAGCTGTGACCGCGATGGCTCTGAACGCACGCTTGCGTCCACGCGCCGGGGCCTGCCCGGAGAATACTTCCAGTACCTCGTCGCTCCATCGCGACGAGGGCGAGGCTGGCATCGCCGGGGCAGGTGCAGCCGTTGGCGACGCCGGGCCCGGCGTCCCGGTGTTCGGGGCAGATACGGGAGGAGACGGGGTCCCAGCAGAGCCTGCTCCACCCGAGGCAGCAGCGCTGCCCAAAGAAGGGGTCTGGCCGCTACCGCTCGAAGGTGGCTGCGCCTTCGAACTCGTCACCCCTTACTCAGCCGACCGCAGTGCCGGAGCTCACCCCTGGGCCCACTCAGCCCAGCACCCCGGATCCCACTAGCCCTCTCCACGCGCCGGTTCACACTGTTACCGTCCCCTCATGGGGGTGCTAAAGGAACTGCTGATCTCCATCGCGGGGTCGGCCATATTTCTCATCTTGGTCTGGTTGGTGTCCCGAACAGCTCGACGGGCGACCGTCCTGATCACAACCAGAATCCTGGGGCTGGACCTCGAGGAGTCCTTCCAGGATGCCGCACGAGCAGCAGATGACCTGCAAGGCGAATTGCGTCGAGCACGCTGGGTCACCGTTATGACCAGCCGGGGCAATGACCTTCAGCGTCACGTCTTCTCGGAGACCCTGCGGGCCGGTGTGGCAGGGCATAAACGCGTGCGCCTCCTTCTGCCCAACCCTGACTGCGCAGGAAACCCTGACTGGATCGAGATCCGGGAACGCGAGGCCGCGTCCTTCGACCACGCCTACCAGAACGGGCTCCTGCGCACTCAGGTAAGACAGAACATCTCCTACGTCGTCTCTCAAGGCATCAACGCTACGCTCGAGGTACGTCTCTACGACCTGCCACACATCGCCCGCATCGTTCTCACCGACCGAGTCGCGTATCTGACGTGCTACGAAACCACGCGTCACGGACAGCTCAGCCCGATCAAGAAATACAGACGTGGTGACATGTACGACTACCTCTGCCGGACTGCGGCTCTGGCCTGGGAGAACGCGACCCCTGCCCCATCAGTTCCGTAACCGCGATCAAGCGTTCACGTCCATCTTCGAGAGACTTGGCGGCAAGTCTCTCCCCATCCTGTGGCCACAGGATGGGGGCCCGATCCTCAAGACAGAAATCCACGAGCCGGGAAATGCGGTGGGCGGTCCACCGACCAGGAGATCGGCGCGGATCTGTCCAACGCGCGGAGCAGGGCGGGCTGATGCAGGAGCGCAAAGGCTGATGCAGACTCCTATCCCGCGCGCACCACGAAGCGTCTGCTGGTCAGGTGGGATGAGTGAACGAGATCGGCTTGCCGGTGGCGTGGGCATAGGCGATCTCCTTGCTTGTGGACTCGCCGATGTACCCGCCGGGATTGACGACCAGGACCCGGTCAGCCAGATCGATCTTGCGCAGGTGGAGGGCGCTCAGCGTCGTCTTCTGCTCGTCGGTGACCAACTCTTCCGTTTCGCCTGGCGCGACGACAATGATGCCTGCGAAGGTCAGATCACGGTTCGCCGCACGCATCTCCTCGACGAACCGGGTAGACCCGCAGATGCAGACGATCTCAGGCCGGTTGGCCACGGCTCAGTCCCTTCGGTCGATTGGTGTACCGCCAGTGTGCACATGCGAGAGCCGTCGCCCACCGCCGATCACTGATTACAGTTCCGCGTCCGTGCGGGCTGCTCGCAGAACCTTTGGCCACGAGTATGCTCTGGCGATGCCTAATCAGTCAGTGGCGGCGGGAGTCAGTCTCGCTGGTGTGTTGGCGCACTGCGGCGGAAGCCCGGTGGGCGCCGTGGAGCTTTTGGTGGGGGCAATAGCATCCGCACCGGAGGCTCCGGAGCCTTATGCGGCCCTCGCCGAGTTGTGGCACGACCAAGGCCCGGAACTGAAGGAGAGTCTCCAAGAGGACGGCTCCCTGAGCGCCGTGCTGGCACAGGCTTACTTCATGTTCCTTGAAGGGGACATGGACAACGCGGTGATGGCTCTTGGATCGGTCACCGGTGTACGGCCCAACGTTGCCTGGGGCGCTGCGCCCTGGTTCGGCGATGCGCGCTTTCTCGGCACGGTAAGTGCTGCGGCGCTGGCAGAGGCGTGTCTGCGGACGCTGGACTACGGTCACAGCCTGGACGCCGACGAGATGCGAGAGCGGTTCGCGCCCTGGTTCCATGCCCTCGACGTGGTGTCCGAACGGGATCCCATGCCGGAGTCGCTGGCCGCCATGGCCCGGCTGCCCCGGGCCTGCGGCCGGTACGACCTGTCCTTCGCGCTGTGCGACCGCGCCGACGCGGTCGAGCAGGTCATGTGGACGGCAGTCGCACGAGCAGCCACCTGGCGTCAGATGGGCGACCTGGATCAGACGGCTGCGGCCTTCGAATGCGCCCTCCTCCTAGACTCTGCCAACTGGTCCCTCTACCTGGACCTAGCCGACGTGCGCGCCGAGCAGGGCGACTTCGCCGCAGCCGCGAGCCTCGTCGAACAGGGCCTGGAATACGAACCTCACGAAGTCACCCTGCACGCGGCGAACGCCGCCTACCGCACCCGCCTTGCCGGCTCGTCCGAGGACCTAGGGGCCCTAATAACCCTGGCGCCAGAGATCACGAACACCACCTACCGGAACCTGCTGATCGACTACGCATGCGCAGGGCCGAAGCTACCTCGCAGGCTCGTTGCCAAGGCCCACCGGATTCGTAAGAACTGAAAGGGCGGTCGTGCCAGCAGGTCCTAGTCAGGGTGGACTTCAGGTTACTGGTCACGTGATCCGCCGGACAGCGCCTAGACGCCTACCGCAGCCCGCCGTCCCGGCCATGCCTCCGGCAGCCCGGCCTCTGCTGCGAACTCCTGACCGTTCCGACGCCTGCAGCACGCCTCGTGGCACCGTGGCGCCGCGCCAGGACCCCCACCCTGAAAAGGGGGCGCCGCTGTGCCCTTTTGTGGGGTGCGCGGCGGGGTGTCGAGGGTTCCAGGTGCCTCCGCAAAGGCGTACTCCTCACCGCCGCTCAGGGGGGGGTTCCGCTCGGCAGGACGCTGCCTTGATAGAACAGCGTCATGAGCTCGAACGAGGGCCCGATCACCCAGGCTGAGCAGCACTTCGGAATCCAGCTTCCCCCGGACTACCGGCACTTCCTGACCACACAGGGCAGCATGAGTCAGTTCGTCCTCCCGGCCGACGACTTCCTGATGATCAATGAGGTCGCGGAGCTCGTCGACGTCAACGAGGCCGGCGAGTTCCAGGAACGATTCCCCGGAAGCCTCGTCATCGGTGGCGACGGAAGCCGCGAGATGCTCACCTACGACTTCCGACAGGACCCGCCGCCTCTCGTCCTGCTCGACGTATCCGCACAAGACTGGTCCTCTGCCATCCACCAGGCACCCTCCTTCACGGCTTTCCTCGAAGAGTTCCCCCAGACAGGGTGGAAGTGGGACGCCCCCCAGCCTTGATCGTCCTCACGGAATGTGTGCCTGATCCGAGTTGTGGGTTCTGGCACGAATCTTGGGGAGCTGTCATGGAGGGTGACGGAGTTGTTCTATTGGGGAGGGTGGTCACGGACCCTGACTGTCGGACGTAAAGGCTCGCCTCGTAGCCTCCGCGCATGGCTGGTCGGGCAGCTTCCTCGACATGACCCTCAAAACGATTTCCCGCCCCCGCGGAGCCAAAGGCTTCGTCGTCCTGCCCCGCCGCTGGAAAGTCGAACGAACCCTGGGCTGGATCATGAAAGCCCGCCGCAACGTCCGCGACTACGAGCGCCTCCCACAACACTCAGAAGCCCACCTGACCTGGGCACTCATCACTCTCATGACCAGTCGTCCCACCCGCAGCGGATCCCGCACCGACTGGACGAAGAACACCTGACCACCGGCCGGCCACGATGCCTCAGCCAGCGTCAGTTACATGGCCCCAAGCGTGAAGTAGGTCATGACCCGGTCCTGCGCACGGCCGTCGGCTGCTTCTGCCGCGGCTTGCTTCTCAGCACGACGCTCCATTGCAGTATCGACCTCGGCAGCCGTTGGCTCTGTCTCCTGCTGCGAAGTCTCGGCTCGCACGTTCTCCCCGTGATTCATGGTCAGAAGCTACGTGATTGCGTCCGATACCACCAGGGCGGTCGGCATTGAGCTTCCGGCGAGGTACTCAAACACTCACTGAGCGGTTCAGCCTGGGCAAAGATCCTTCATTTCGGCTGTCGATCCGTCCGCGCGCCCCGCTGGCCGCTCCTGGATCGCTTGCCCGGCGAAGGGTTCGTCGTCGCCGCATCTCACGGCCGCCGGCACTGGGACGCGAACCCCGCGTGAGCAGGAGGCGATGGGAGGTCGAAGGTACCTATCCAACAGCGGCTCATGCCAGGGTGACGGTCATGCCGCCTGCCGTCAGGGTTCCGAGGGGACTTCCGTTCCCTCCACGAAAGCTTCGGCCCTCATGCTGGCCCCTCCCCCTGCGCTGATATGTGAAGCCCCGGCTCAGGACATGGTCGCGTCCCCTAGACGCCAGACACTGCCGCGCGTGACCGGGGACAAAATGACGACAGTAGCGCCCTCAGTTGGAGCATGATCTGCAAGCTGAAGAGGGAGGCGGATGCGGGCATGAGGATGAGCATCGATGATGACGGCGTATGGCACGACCGGCTGGGATGGGCATTCGGGCTCGTAGCGAGCGATCCGGCTGAACGTAGCGCGGCGCTTGTCCGTCTGGCCGAGGCAGAGAGGAACACCCAGGCCGCTCTCGATCGGTACAACGCGGCGTGGCGTCTGCGGTATTCGCTGGGTCGGCAGGCGGCGTACAGGAATTATCAGAAGGCATTGAGGTGTTCGCTACCCGGCGGACTGTGGGATCGGCCGGCCGGTCCGGACATGGGCGCCTGGCCAGGTCTGCCCTACGTGCTGCTCTTCCTGGAGTGGGAGGCGAAATATCCGCGAGAGTGGACGCAGTGTGCAAAATCGTGGGGCACGAAGCAGAGCCTTGTCCGGGATGTGGCGCTCGCTCACAACGATGAGGCGGTCGCGGGCAAGTTGGTAGACATCCTCGAGGTCATCGTCCAGCGGCCCTACCGCTGCAAGGACCGCGAGTACGTGCGTGTGGCCAGGGCCGTGGACAGCGTGGACCTGCGCAGCAGACTCGTCACGGCCGCCTGTTCGGACAACGCCTGGGCGCAACGCCATGCCGCATACATTCTCTGGCTGCTGGACCGTCCCGAAGTACCAAACACGCGTCATGTCTGGCGGACATGGCTAGCGGCGGCATCTCTGCCGGCGATCCCTCGCGTGCGGGATACGGACCAAGAACGCCCTGCTTCGGCCGATCATGATGGGTCCCGCTATCTGCGGTGACGTACGCGCTCGCCGAGAACCGATAGGCGTGCCAGGAGGAGCCGACCCGCCCTTCGCACCAGCCTCAGGGATCACGGCCACTGACGCCATATCGCCGCCGCCCTCATCAGCTACCGCCGAATCACCCTAAGGCCGCCTCACCCATGTACGGTCAGCCGCAACCAGCCCCGTACAACTGCGTGGTCCAGGACGGTGTGGCGGTGGGATTCATCGATTTTGACGCGGCACACCCGGGCCCCCGCATCTGGGGCGTCGCCTACACCGTCTACCGGCTCGCGCCGCTGCAGGGACCGGGTAACCCGAAGAGTTTCGGCTCACCTCAGGAACAAGCACGCCGGGCAGCCGCCCTCTGTCGGGCCTATGGAACGGGTGCGGATGCCGAGGTCATCGATACCGTCCCCGATCGGCTACAGGCCCTCATTGACTTCATCCGCGACCAGGCCGCCCAGGGCAGCGAGGTGTTCCAGCAGCACATCGCGGACGGACACATTGACGTGTACGAGGCTGACATCCACTACGTACGCCCCCATCGCGACACCCTGCGTGCCGCCTTCACAGTGAGATAGGCACACCGAACCCACCGGTACTACGCCTGGCGACCATAACGGCAGCAAGCCCGGACACAGCGACCAGAGTGAACGGGGCCGTCCAGGACGCTCCCGGTACCGTGATCGGACCAGCCGTCCCGAGATCATTTCAGTTGCCGACAGCCCTCCCCACGGCTGATCCTGAGCATCGAGCACGCAAGGGAGGCGACATGGGACTGATGCTCTTCCCCGGTGACGACGACGTGGCGAGCCCGGACGTCTCCTGGTCCTACACGGGCTTCAGCATGTTCAGGAGTTGGCTGGCCCAGGCTGAAGGGTTCACGCTCGCCGAGATGGACGGCTTCGGCGGAGATCACCAGTGGTCCACCGTCTCCACCACGCTGGCCCCGCTGCTCAACCATCCGGACGACGACGGCCCCGACCTCACACCCGCTCAATGCGCGGCCATGCTGCCCCGGTTGGAGGAAATCCTCGACCACGGTCAGCCTGACGACAGCGACCCTGTCCGACAACGGCGCATCGAAGACGTCAGCCAGTTGGTCATCGTCCTGCGCTCCTGCGTGGACAAGGACGTTGTGCTTGTCTTCGGGTGACCCGGGCGTGCGGAGCGATCTGTCGTTGAGGGGGCGACCTGCCCCTACGGGATGACTTTTAGGGTGAGCGCGCCTGCTTTCAGGCCGAGGGATTCCTCTGCCGAGCGCGTGATCGTGGCACGGACGTCGACGATGCCCCGGTTCACGCCGATCGACGAGTGGACGATGAGGCCGTCGAGAGCGGTCAGCAGCTGCCAGGCGAGGGCCGCGAGGTCGGGGTGGGTGAAGTCGCCTGCGTCCGCGCCGCGTTGGAGCAGCCCGAGGAGACGGTCGTGGCTGGCGTGCATGGCCTGGTCGACCGCCTGGCGCATACCCGGTTTGCGTATGGCCTGGCACCAGGCGTCGAGCCAGAGCGTCTTGTGCGGCTCGGGGTCCTCACTCACCCAGTGGCCAAGGAGGTGGGCCAGCGCGGCGACGGCGCCGGGCTGTTCTTCCGCTCGCTGGAAACAGTTCTGGAGGTCGGTGGCAACCGCCGCGGTGAAGGCTTCGACCTCCAGGCTCTCCACTGATCCGAAGTAGTGGTGCACCAGCCCGCGAGCGCATCCCAGCTCTTCCGCCACGCTGCGATAGGTGACCGCCTCGAGTCCGCCGACGAGCGCCACCCGCGCTGCGGCCGCAACGATCTCCTGACGCCGCTCCTCAGGTGGCATGCGGCGAAAGCGGGGCTGCTCGGTGCTGGTCATAGGCCGTTTCTACGTGATTCTGCCGCCCCGGGGCAAGGCCGTCGCCCACCTTGTTGGCTCAGGGGCCAACAAAGCATTGACGCTCCGTTCTTCGGTGTGCTGAACTTCGCCGCATCCTTACTGGCCTCCAGGCCAACAATCAGGGGAGCTGATGCCGATGGACGCTGGGCAAGCCGTCAGACCGGCCACCACACCCGCGCCGTCCGAGGCCGCGACACACATCGAAACCCACGGGATCGACCACATCCCACTGGCGGAGCGGCACGGCCGGCCGCGTGAGCTGTTCTGGGTGTGGCTCGCGGCGAACGTGACCTTCCTGTACTTCGTCCTGGGCGGGGTCGTGCTGATGCTCGGCCTGAACCTGTGGCAGTCCGTCCTCGTCGTCGTGCTCGGCAACCTGTACTGGATCGGCGTCGGCGCCCTCGCGGTCACGGGCCCGGTATCGGGCACGCCCACCGCCGTGGTCACCCGCGCCATGTTCGGCATCCGGGGCAACAGGTCACTGAGCGCGGGAATCGGCTGGCTCACCGCGATCTGCTACGAGGCGATCAACCTCGCCCTCGGCGCCGCCGCCGGATTCGCGCTGGCGGAGCACTTCGGACTGACCGTTTCGACGCTGATCAAGGTCCTGATCCTGGCCGCGACCGCGGTCCTCACGTTCACGGTCAGCATCTTCGGCCATGCGGCGATCGTGAAGGTGAGCCCCTATTCCACCGCCGTCCTGAGCGCCGTGATGGTCGGTCTCGCGGTGTTCGTCATCGCCCACACCGACCCCCAGTACGTCCCGCAGGGACCTCCGGTCGGCGCCGACACCCTGACCACGGCGACGATCGGGGTGGCGGTGATCGCCGCAGTGCCGCTGTCGTGGGCGAACGGCGCCGACTACTCCCGCTATCTGCCGCCCTCCACATCCAAAACACGTGTGCTGACGTGCACGGCCCTGGGCGGGTTCATCCCGGCAACGGTCCTCGGCATCCTCGGAGTACTGTCGGGCACCCGCATCGACATGGCCGACCCGCAGGCCAATCTTGCCGAGATCGTGCCCGGCTGGTTCTACCCGCTCGTCCTGGCCGTCATCGGCCTGTCCTCGATCACCAACAACGTCCTCACCTCGTACTCGTCCGGGCTGTGCCTGCAATCCGTAGGCGTTCCGGTCAGCCGCGTCGGGGCCGTGTTCATCGCAGCCGTCGCCAGTGTGGCGCTGGCGGCGTACGCACTGTTCGTGGACGACTTCACCGCCTCACTGAGCCGGATCCTGGAAGTCACCGTCGTGATCCTCGCCCCCTCCATGGCGCTGTTCATCACCGACATCCTGCTGCGCCGCAACGCGTACGACGGCATCGACCTCCACGACGAAACCCCCACGGGCCGCTACTGGTACCAGGCGGGATTCAACCTCCCCTGCATCATGGCCTTCGCCGCAGGCGTCGCCGCCTCCGTGCTGTGTGTGAACACCACCGCCTTCCAGGGCCCGCTCTCCCGCCTCCTGGGCGACGCCGACCTCACCTTCGCCGTGGGCCCGGCGGTCACCACGGCCGTCTACCTCCTGCTGTGGCGCCGCGACACCGGTGGCGTGCGCAGTGCCATGTCCACCCCTCGCCCGGAGCTCCCCCTTGACTGACCTGGACCTTCTCACCGCGGACGACCTCGACGCGCTGGCCCTGGGCTGCGCCGTGCTCGGCACCGGTGGCGGCGGCGACACCGGCGTGGAGGAGCTGGCCGCACGGCTGGCCCTCGACGCCCACGGCTCCGTCCCCCTCGTACGGCTGACGGACCTGCCCGACGACGGACTCGTCCTCGTGCTGTCGTCGATCGGCGCACCCACCGTCGCCAGCGAGATGATCGGCTCCGGCCTCGAAGCGGCCGCCATCCGCGAACTGGTCGAAGAAGCGACCGGCCGGAAGGCTGCCGCGGTGATGGCGGCCGAGATCGGCGGCGCGAACGGTATCGCCGCCGTCACCTGGGCCGCTCAGCTCGGCCTGCCCCTGGTCGACGCCGACGGCATGGGCCGGGCCTTCCCCGAACTGCAGATGATCTCCATGCACGTGGCCGGCCTTGCCTGCAGCCAGGTGTTCCTGGTCGACGCGCTCGGCAATCGCGCCACCCTCGAGCCGACCAGCAGCGGTTGGGCGGAGCGCTGGGCCCGCGCGCTGTGTGTGGCCTCCGGATCCTCGGCCGTGTTGTGCGACTACGTGCTCGGCCCCGACGACCATCAGGCCGTGATCCACGGCACCGTCTCCCAGGCACTGCGGATCGGTCGGACCATCCGCGCGACCGCGGACCCCTCCCCCGGTTCTCGGCCTCACGCAGGCGGAGGAGAGCCCCTTCCCGCCCTCGCCGAGACCCTGGGAGCGCGGGTGCTGATCAGCGGGATGATCGAGGACATCGCCCGCGACACCCACGAAGGTTTCGTGCGCGGCACCGTCACGATCGGCGGCCGGGGCGCCGACCACGGCCGCGAGGTCCTGATCGCGCTGCAGAACGAGAACCTGCTGGCCACCGAGGCCGGACAGGTCCTGGCCGGCGTGCCCGATCTGATCACCGTGTGCGACACCGCCACCGCCATCCCCGTATCGACCGAGGCCCTCACCTACGGCCAGCGCGTCAGCGTTCTGGCCTGGCCCTGCGATCCGCTGTGGCGCACCCCCACCGGGCTCGCCGTCGCCGGACCCTCGGCGTTCGGATACTCCCACCCGTACGTCCCCGTCGAGACGACCGGAAGGCCAGCCGTATGATCCGCCCCGCCAGCCCGCTGCGCATCGGTATCGACGTGGGGGGAACCAACACCGACGCGGTCGCCCTCGACACCGCGGACCGGATCGTCGCCCACACCAAGCAGGCGACCACCGAGGACGTCACCGGCGGGGTCCGTGCCGCGTTGGACGCGGTGCTGCTCCAACTGGGCCACCGGGCACCGGACGTGCGGGCCATCATGCTCGGCACCACCCACGCCACGAACGCCGTCGTCGAACGCGCCAACCTGGCGAAGGTCGCCGTGATACGGATCGGCGGCCGCGTGGCCGGGGCGATCCCGCCCCTGGCCGCCTGGCCGAAGGATCTGTACGACGCCGTCGTGGCCGGCACCTGCCAGGTCGACGGCGGCAGGCTCCTCGACGGCCACCCCATCGCTCCCCTCGACACGGAGGCGGTCAAACGGTTCCTCGACGAGATGGCCCCCACCGCTGAGGCGGTGGCGGTGACCGGTGTGTTCGGGCCGGTCCATCCGGATCAGGAACAGGCCGTCGCCGAACTGGCACACAGCCGGCTCGGGGTTCCGGTGTCGGTCGGCGCGCACCTGGGCACCCTCGGCCTCCTCGAACGGGAGAACGCCACCGTCCTGAACGCCGCCCTCGGCCCCGTGATCCACCTGGTGGCAGGAGCTCTGGAGCAGGCCACCACCGCACATCGACTCAGCGCCCACACCTACTTCGCGCAGAACGACGGCACCCTCATGGACGCCGCCCACGCCCTGCGCTTCCCCGTCCTGACCGTCGGCTCGGGCCCGTCCAACTCGCTGCGCGGAGCGGCGCTGCTCTCGGGCGCCAGGGACGCGATCGTCGCCGATGTCGGCGGCACCACCACCGACATCGGTGTCCTCGTCGACGGCTTCGCCCGCGAAAGCCAGGCGACGTCCACGATCGGCGGTGTCGCCACGAGCCTGCCCATGCCCGACATCCTGGCCATCGGCTACGGCGGCGGCACCATCCTCCACGAGGGCCGCATCGGCCCGGACTCCGTCGGCCACCACATCACCCGCGAAGCCCTCGTCTTCGGCGGCACGACCCCCACCCTCACCGACGCGGGCGTCGCATTGGGACGCTCCGGCATCGCGCCCTTCGCGAGCGTGGACACCGATCTGACCTGCCGGTTCAAGGAAGCGTTCGTCACCTACGACGATGCTCTGGAGCAAGCTGTCGCACTCATCTCACACGGTCGGAAGGACCAGCCGATCATCGCGATCGGCGGTGGCGCAGGCCTCCTGCCCCCGCGCATCTGCGGCCATGACGTCGTCCAGCCCGAGCACGCCGATGTCGCGAACGCCGCCGGGGCCGCCATCGCGCTGGTGTCCGGAGAACACGAGACCCTCGTCCCCGCAGGTCCCGGCCGCTCGGAAGCCTTGGACGCGGCGCGCGCGACGGCAGTGCAGCGCGCCGTCGCGGCCGGTGCGGCGCCGGAGACGGTGACCGTCACCCGGGTCCAGGAAACCCCTCTCGCCTACGCGGACGATCGGTCTGTCCGCGTACGCGTGAAGGCAGCCGGCCGTCTTGGTCTCTGAACGGCGCTGTGAACGGGCGCTTCACCTCATGCGAGGCGAACATCGTCTGATGCCCGTTTGTGATCCACGGGAGTACAACCCGAGGTGGATCCCGGCTGTCTGAAAGGCGCCGGAGGAAGAGCCTCCGGCGCCTTTCCAGTACAGAGATCGGGGAACAGGTGGGGAAGAAGGTCTTCAGGGCTGTCGTGACCGGTGGGGTGGCGGCGATGTTCACGGCCGTGGCCGCGGTGCCGGCCGGGGCGGCCGAGGGCGGGGTCTCGTTCACCCGTGTCCAGGTGAACGGCGGCAAGCCGATCGTGATCGGGGTGTCCGAAGAGGTCGCGGCGCCCACCTCTTTCCGCATGGCGACCACCCACAAGTGGAAGTGGCCGGCGGTGTTCCTGTACCGCGGCAGTACGGATGACCCACTGTGGCACGCCATCGAGACGAGCGACTGCATCGAGGTGAGCCCGGGCGTCTGCGACATCAAGGAGACGATGTTCTTCGACCCGAGCGTATGGGACATGAGGAACAGCGAGGCCGGGGCCTGGAAGGTCGCGGCCGAGGTGCACTTCCAGGGCGGCGGCGGTGACACCGATGACGAGGGCCTCACGGTCTACGTCAAGCGCAACTCCCGTCTGACCGTCAACGCCTCACCCGAACCGGTGTCCAAGGGCAAGACCATCACCGTGACCGGAAAGGTCACGCGGGCCAACTGGGAAACCAGGAAGTACGCCTCGTACGAAGGCCGCCTGGTGAGTCTGCAGTTCAAGCCCAGCGGTGCCACCTCCTACACCACGGTGAAGAAGGTGTACGCGAACGGCTCGGGCAATCTCAAGACGACGGTGAAGGCATCCAAGACGGGCACATGGCGCTGGGTGTACTACGGCAACACCACCACGGGACCGTCGACTTCCTCCGGGGACAACGTCGTGGTGAGGTGAACTCGCTGATCCCTCTGATCCTGTGCAGCGCAGGGGCGGCTGTCCGCGTCCTCGGACAGCCGCCCCTGCGCGGATTCGCGGCGCTGCTAGCCCTTGGCGGCTTCCTTCAGCTTGGAGCCCGCGGCCACCTTGACGCTGTAGCCGGCGGGAATCTTCATCGCCTCGCCCGTGGACGGGTTGCGGCCCTCACGCGCGGCACGGTGGGTGCGCTCGAAGGTGAGGAAACCGGGGACGGTGACCTTCTCGTCGCCCTTGGCGACGACATCCCCGACCGTGGCGGCGAACGCGTTCAGCACAGCGTCCGCGTCCTTCTGGGTCACCTCGGCACGCTCGGCCAGGGCAGCCACCAGTTCACTGCGGTTCATACTCACACTCCATCAGCCTCGACGATCCCCGCCGCGGGCGGGGCAAGATCAAGCGGCCCATGGTGTCATCCAACATCGACAACTTCGGCACGCCTCAGCGCCGCATGCCCCGAACGGCCCCACCAACACACCGGACGGACCACCGCAGCTGGGCCTTCTACAGCGCCCTGGCCGAACTGGCGTTGGCGATCTCCTAGAGTGACGGCCCCGGCGCTCTCGCGGCCGGACTGTTGCTGCGTCACGGTTGTTCGGCCGCGATGGAGATCGCTGGCGTCCGTTCGACGGTGAGCCGTCCGCCCCTCATCACGAAGCGGATCGGCGCCTCGCAGGAAGCGCCTGCTTCAGCACCAGGACGCCTCCCGTCGCCGCCCCGACCGCTCCCATGGCCAGGAAGCCGCGAGTGGAGCGCCAGGACAGCACCGACCAACGCGAGTGCGCCGAGAACAAGGATCCGGCACTCAGCCACGACCCGGTCGAGATCAACGACAGGGACGAACCGATCGAGCCGACCGACAATGCGCTTCCGATGGAGCCGATCGACAGGGCAGATCCCACAGATCCGACGGACAGCACCGAACCTACTGAGCCGATCGACAACACCGAGTCCTGCGACCACAAGGACAGCGTTGAACCCGAGGAGCGACAAGGAACCGACCGTACGGGCAGCTTTGGCATGAGGTCATTCTGCGCACCGGACGCCGCTCCCGCGAGCCTTTGAGCACACAGAGGACGGGACGATACGGATGACCCCGGACTCCCCCGCCCCTGCGGCGCCCCTCGTCGGCGTTCGGGCTCAGTGCCGTTACTCGCCCGCAGCCTCGATGTCGATCTCCCCGGACCGCGTCGTCACGGTGGCCAGCTGCTCGAGCGTCGCCGCGTCGAGGGTGAGCGCACCGGCAGCGACGTTCGCCGCGAGATGGTCGGGGTTGGCCGTACCGGGGATCAGGAGCACGTGCGGGGCGTGGTGCAGCAGCCAGGCCAGGCCGACCTGGGCCGGCGTCGCCCCCAGTGCGTCGGCGGCCGCGACGACGGCGGGCTCGTCGGTGACCTTGGGCATGCCGGGGAAGGCGCTGCCCAGCGGGAAGTACGGCACCCAGGCGATGTCCTCGTCGAGGCACAGCCGCAGCATCTCCTCGTCGCCGCGGGCCACGAGGCTGTAGGCGTTCTGTACGCAGGCGATCCCGGCGGGCAGGCCGCGGCGCAGCTCGTCGAGGCCGACGTTGCTGAGGCCGATGGCGCCGATCTTGCCCTCGTCGCGCAGGGCGGTCATCACGGCGAGCTGGTCGTCGATGTCGACCACCTGGTCGCCCTCGGCGCGCAGGCCGGGTCCGACCTCGGCGCGGCGCAGATTGACCAGGGGGATCCGGTCGACACCGAGGCTCTTGAGGTTGTCCTCGACGCCGGCCCGCAGTTCCTCGGGCCGCTGGGCGAGTCGCAGCGGGAGCGGACCGTCCGAGTCGGGCGTGGCGCCGACCTTGCTGACGACCAGGACATCGTCCTCGGGGCGCAGCGCCGCCCGGATGACCTCGTTGGAGAAGCCGTTCCCGTAGAACTCGGCGGTGTCGACGTGGTTGACGCCCAGGTCCACGGCGCGGCGCAGCAGGGCGACGGCCGCTTCCCGGTCCGGGGCCAGGCGCGGCAGCTGCATCGCGCCGAACCCGACCCGCGCGACGTCGCGACCGACGAGGCGTCCGGTGCCGCCCGGCGCGGAGGAAGAGGCAGAGGAAGCGGAGGAAGGAACGGACGAAGGCATGGGAATCTCGTCTCGTGCGAAGATGAGGGAAACGGAGGAACCTCCGTTACATCGAACGTAGCACAACCGGAGGTGCCTCCGCTTTGCCCGCATCCACATCCGGCCCGATCCCGGCCTCCACCGGGGACGGCACCGCACGCCCCGCCCGCCGGGACGCGCGCCGCAACCGCGACAGACTTCTGTCCGCCGCCCTGGCCGCCTTCACCCGCGACGACACCTCGGTGCCGCTGGAGACGATCGCCCGCGAGGCGGGGGTCGGCATCGGCACGCTCTACCGGAACTTCCCCACCCGCGAGGCGCTCGTCGAGGCCGTCTACGCGGCCGAGCTGGACGCCGTCACGGCCGCCGCCGAGACCCTCCTGGCCGAGCTGCCACCACTGTCCGCGTTGCGGGCGTGGATGGACCGGTACGCGGACCTGGTCACCGCCAAGCGCGCCATGGCGGGCAGTCTGGCGCCTCCCACGGCCGGCGGCCGCGGCCCCACCGCGAACACCCGGGAGCGCCTCACCGCCACCGTCGCCACGATCCTGGACGCCGGGGCGCGAGCGGGCGATCTGCGCGCGGACGTCGACGCCGACGACGTCATCACCATGCTGCTCGGCGTCTTCATGTCCACCGCGGCGGTCGACCGGCAGGACCGCACCCGACGGCTCCTCGACCTCGTCGTCGACGCCGTGCGCCCATGCGAGACGGACACATCCGGCACCTCGCCGACTCCGCACACCCCGACGGCACTTGACGGGTAGCCGCCCCGACACACGACGCCGTGTTCACGGCGGACCTGCGCACGGGCCAGGGCGACGGGCCTCGCTGTAACGTTCGATCCACCATCGGTATCCTCCAGGAAACCGAAGCAGCTTGGGCCGGCCCGCGGGCGAGCGCGCCTCGACGCGACCGACCGGAGGGGCGATGGACAAGCAGGCGTTCGGCCGACTGCTGCGCGAGGCGCGGCAGCGCTCGCTGATGACGCTGGAGGCGCTTGCCGAGGCGTCCGGTGTGAGTGTCCGCGCCATCAGTGACATGGAGCGCGGGCAAAGTGTGCCGCGCCAGGCGACGTTGCGTGAGCTGCTCGATGCCCTCGGACTCGACGAGGAGCAGGCGCGGCACCTGGTCCAGGCGTCCACCGCCGTACGGCGTGCGAAGCAGGTTCCCCAGCAGTTGCCGCCCGACCTCACGGTCTTCCGCAGCCGGGACGAGGCACTCGCGACGGCCGACGCCCTCACCGCACGGATCGCGGAGGGCGACGGACACGGCGGGCACGTGGTCGTCTCGGCGATCGGCGGCATGGCCGGCGTGGGCAAGACGGCGTTCGCCGTGCACTGGGCGCACCGCGTCGCGGACCGTTTCCCCGACGGCCAGCTGTACGTGAACCTCCGTGGGTTCGCGGAGACCGAGCTGCCTCTCGAACCCGGCGAAGTCCTGGGCGGGTTCCTCCGCGCGCTCGGCGTGGCGCCGGGTGACATCCCTGCGAGCACGGAGGAACGCGGCGATCTGTTCCGGCAGCGGACCGCTCACCGGCGATTGATCGTCCTGCTCGACAATGCCCGCAACACCGAACAGGTCAGGCCACTGCTGCCGGTGTCCGCCCGGTGCCTGACCATCGTGACCTCCCGCAACCGGCTCTCCGGCCTTGCCGCGGCCGAGGGCGCCACGTTGATCGGCCTCGACACGTGGACGCCGGCCGAAGCCCTGGCGGCGCTCGCCGCCAGAATCGGCGACGACCGCTGCCGGACCGAACCCCGCGAGGCCGCCGAACTCGTCGAGCTGTGCGGACGCCTGCCCCTGGCCGTCGCCATCGTCGGCGCGCAGATCAGCGCGGCTCCCCGGACGTCCCTGCACCGCAGCGTCGTCGAACTGCGGCAGTCCCTGCCGAGGCTGGACGCCCTGTCCGGGGACGACCGGAAGGTGGATGTCCGCGCGGTCTTCTCCTGGTCCTACCAGGCGCTCGCTCCGGACACGGCACGCTTCTTCCGGCATCTCGCCGTCTACCCCGGCTCGGCCCTGTCCGCCGAGGCCGCCGCCTCGCTCGCGGGCGCCGCGATGCCCGCAGCCCGACGGCATCTGCGGGACCTGACTGCGGCCAGTCTGCTCTCCCGCGACGCCGAAGGCCGTTACGTGCTGCACGATCTGGTCCGCGCCTACGGCACCGAACTCCTGGACCAGCGGCAGGACGATCTCTTCGGCGCCGAGACCCGCCTGCTGCGGTATCTGTGCGACAACGCTCACGCGGCCAACCGCTTCATCGACACGCGGCCCGGCATCCCGGCGGACGACACACCGGCTTCCGGCGCGGTACGGATCGCCATCGACGACCGTTCCGAGGCACTGGAGTGGTTCCGCCAGGAGGAGTCCGCCTTCGCGGCCGTGCTGCACTCGGTGAACGACTCGCGACTGCTGCGCCACCTCGTCCGCCTCACCCATCACTGGCAGAGCTACCTCGCCGCCGTCGGCCGCTGGACCGAGCAGATCCCGGCCCAGGGTGCGGGCATGGCTCACGCCCGCACCCTGGGCGACCCCGTCGCGATCTCACGCATCGGCATCGTGCTCGCCAGCGCGCTCGGCCAGACCGGGCAGACGGACGCCGCCGACGCGCAGGTCGCCCTGATCCTCGCTCAGCTGCCCGAGCTCCCGCCGGCCGAGCAGGCCATCACCGAGCGCAGCGTCGCCGGGGTGTTCGCCCGCCGGGAGAACTACACCGAGGCGCTGCGCCACACCCACCGCGCCCTCGACCTCTTCCGCACCCTCGGTGACCGCGACGGCATCGCCCGCGAGCTGAACGCCGCCGGCTGGTACGGGGCCATGCTCGGCAACTACGAGGACGCCGTGACCATGTGCCGCCAGGCCCTGCCCATGCTCCGGGCCGCGGGCAACCGCCGTGACGAAGCGGCGACCTGGGACAGCATCGCCTACGCCCGACAGCACCTCGGCGACCTCACGGGCGCGATCGAGGACTACCACACGTCCCTCCGCCTCTACGGCGAGATAACCGACCCCTACAACCAGGCCGACGTACTCGACCACCTCGCCGCCGCCCACCTCCAGCTCGGCGACGTGGAAGAAGCACGGGCGGACTGGAACAGGGCCGCCGACCTCCTCACCGGTATCGGCCATCCGCACGCCGATGCCATGCGCTCCAAGGCGGAGACAGCGGGCGCTCCACGCCCCGAGGACATCTGACGCCGGCCGGGCAACGGTTGTCATCGTTTCGTATCAGCAGACGAACCCGTACAACCCCCGCGCCCGAGGACTCGTCTAGCCGGGCAGAGTCTCCGTACACCCAGGTGTCGGCGCTCGGACGTGCCTCGACCGGAATCCGGGGCCCGTTCCGGAATCCAGGGAGAGGATCGGTCATGGGGGACCATCGCAGACGGGTCGTCGGCGTCGCCGCGGTCGCCGGGCTCGTCGCGCCGCTCGCGCTCGCGCTCGGGACGGCACCGGCGCAGGCGGCCGGGAGTTGTACGACCCAGACAGGGCCGCGTCAGAAGCAGGTGGAGAAGTTTCTCGGCCGCCCGGTGGACGGCAAGCAGTCCGCCGCCGACTGCAAGGCCATCAAGGCCTTCCAGACGAAGCACGGCATCACCCCGAACATCGGGTACGCGGGTCCCGTCACCTGGGGCGTGATGGACCTGATGAACAAACAGAAGGCCGTCGGCAATACGCCGAACAAGGCGGGAAAGTGCCCGGTGAACAAGGGGCGCATCGCCTGCGTGAACCTGACGCTGCAGCTCAGCTGGATCCAGGACGGCAAGAACCTCGTCTACGGACCGGTCCCGGTGCGTACTGGTCGCAACGGCTATGAGACGCGCACCGGACTGAAGAAGATCTACTGGCGGCACATCGACCACGTGTCGACGATCTACAACGTGCCGATGCCGTACAGCCAGTTCTTCGACGGCGGCCAGGCGTTCCACTCGGTCGGCGTCAGCATGTGGAACCCGCCGGGTTCGCACGGCTGCGTCAACATGACGAAGACGTCCGCGAAGAAGTACTGGTCCCTGCTGAAGAAGGGCGACGACGTCTTCGTCTACGGCCGCAAGCCGGGCACCTGACCGTACGGGTCGTCCGCAGAAGTCCGACGGACACCGAGGCCGGCCCACCCCGGGGCGATGGCGCGGCGGCACCGGCCGTGCCGCCGCGCCCCGGGGTGGGCCATGTCGTACGGGAGACGACGGTCAGGAAGCGACGAAGCGGGCGATCTGCCCGAGCACGACGGTGTCGGTCAGATAGCCGATGTGGGTCTGACAGGCCACGTTGTTGTTGGTCGCGCCGTCGAGGCGGGTGCTCGTGTAGGGGATGATGACGCCGTCGCACGCCGAGTACCACGTGGCGTACTTGGTGGAGCCGGGTGTCTCGTCCCCGGAGGAGATCTGGGAGATGAACGAGGAGCCCGGATACATCTGCTGGCAGGTCGTGTAGACGAGACAGGCGCCGGCGGCGGTGGTGCCGTGGTTGGCGCCCGCGATCGAGGCGAGGTGGCTGACGCTGGCGTTGCCGCCCAGCACCTTCAGGTAGTACTGGCTGACCAGCCCGCCCATCGAGTGGTTGACGATGGCGACCTTGGCGGCGCCGGTCCGCGCCTTCACGCTGTCGACGTAGGCGGCGAGGCCCTGGGCGTTGGTGATGTTGTTGCCGTACGAGTTGTACTCGTAGGCGAAGAGGTTGGAGCTGGACCAGCCGTTGGCGCGGAAGACGCTCATGGCGGCGACCCAGTTGGAGGCGCTGCCGGTGTAGCCGTGGACGAAGACGACCGGCGTGCTGGTGGACAGCGACTGCGCGGCAGCGGACCGCGTGGCGGTGCCCGTGATGCTCTGCGAGGCCGTGGCGGCGGAGTCGGCTGCGCCTGCCGCCGTCGTGGCCGAGGAGAAGAGGGTGAACGCGACGGCGCTGGCGGCGAGCACGCCGAGCAGTCTGCGCGGGGGACGATGACGGGTGGAGCTCATGGAGCCCTCCTGACGGGGGGTGTGCGGGTACCTGGTCCGCCCCAGGGTGAGGGCGTTGGGCCCGGGCGCCATCGGCTAAATCGCCAGTGCGCGCCGGTCATCGGGCGGAGCCAGTCTCGGGCGGATGCGGCACAGGAACGCGCTGACCAGCGCGACTGAACCCGGATGACAGACATGAGCGGACCGATCTGGGTTAACCGGTCGACCATGGTGCGCTTCGGAGCCGCCAGGCGGTGGTGCCGTCGATGCATTCGGTCGACGTGCCCGAGCAGGCGCCCCGAATCCGTTCACTCAGCACTCGACGCCTCAGAAAGGACACCCTCTATGTCCCGCACCGTCGCCCGGCTTTTCACCGACACCCTGGAGGAGCTGGGTGTGCGGCACGTCTTCGGCGTGGTCGGTGACGCGCTCAACCCCCTCACCGACGCCATCCGGTCCTCCGAGACACTCTCCTGGGTAGGCTGCCGCCACGAAGAGGCCGCCGCGTTCGCGGCCGGCGCCCAGTCGCAGCTCACCGACACCCTCGGCGTCTGCATGGGGACCGTCGGCCCCGGCTCGGTGCACCTGCTCAACGGCCTCTACGACGCGGCCAAGAGCGGCACCCCGGTCCTCGCCGTCGCCGGGCAGGTCCCCCTCTCCGAGGTGGGCACCGACTACTTCCAGGAAGTCGACAACGACCTCCTCTTCAAGGACGTGGCGGTCTTCCGCGCCACCGTCACCTCGCCCGAGCAGCTCCCCGGCCTCCTGGAGGTCGCCGTGCGCACCGCCATCGGCCGCCGCGGGGTCGCCGTCCTCACCGTTCCCGGTGACATCGGCGACAAGGAACTCCCGGCCGACCGGCCCGCGCGGCTCTCCGTCGCCCGGTCCGAGACCCGCCCCGACGACCCCGAACTCGATGAGGCGGCCCGGCTCATCGACGACGGCGGCGACGTCACGCTGCTCGTCGGCCGCGGAGCCCGCACCTCCCGTGAGGACGTCCTCGCCCTCGCCGACCGGCTCGCCGCGCCCATGGTGATCACCCTCAAGGCCAAGGAGGGCTTCGAGGGCGACAACCCCTTCCAGGTCGGCCAGACCGGCCTCATCGGCAACCCGGCGGCCGCCCGCGCCATGGACCGGGCCGACACGCTCGTCCTGCTCGGCACCGACTTCCCCTACCGCGAGTGGTATCCGGAGGGCAAGAAGGTCGTCCAGGTCGACCGGGTCGCCGAGCACATCGGGCGGCGTGTGCCCGTCGACGTGGCGCTGGCCGCCGATGTCGGTCCCACCGTGCGCGGACTGCTGCAGCGGGTCGCGGCCCGTGAGGACCGCAAGCATCTCGACTCCGCCCGCGAGAAGTTCACCCAGTGGCAGGACGGGCAGCGCAGGCTCGCCGACCCCGGCCACGACAAGGGTCTGATCGGCAAGGTCCGCTCCGCCTTCGACAACCGCGACCACCTGGTCCGCCCCGAGGCGCTCGCCGCCGCCGTGGACGCCGCGGCCGACGACGACGCCGTGTTCACCTCCGACACCGGCATGGCCACCGTCTGGCTCTCCCGGTTCGTCGAGATGCGCGGCAGCCGCCGGCTGATCGGCTCCTACAACCTCGGCTCCATGGCCAACGCGATGCCGCAGGCCATCGGCGCCCAGCTGCTCGACCGCGACCGGCAGACGGTCGCCTTCTGCGGCGACGGCGGTCTGTCGATGCTGCTCGGCGACCTCATGACGATCCGCACCGAACAGCTGCCGGTCAAGCTCGTCGTCTTCGACAACCAGCGCCTGGGCATGGTCAAGCTCGAACAGGAACAGGCCGGGCTGCCCGAGTTCGGCACCGTCCTGGACAACCCGGACTTCGCCGCCGTCGCCGTGGCTCTGGGCATCAAGGGCATCCGTGTCGAACGCCCCGAGGACCTCGCCGACGCCGTCACGCGTGCCTTCGCCGAACCGGGTCCCGTCCTGCTCGACGTGCTCACGAACCCCGACGAGATCGCCGTACCCGCCAAGCCCACCGTCCAGCAGGGCTGGGGCTTCGCGATCGCCAAGGTGCGGGAGAACCTGCGCAGCACGGGGAGCTGAGGGCCGGGATCGGGGAGGACGTACGGGCTCACCCCACTCCGTTGCCCCGGTGGCGTGACCAAGCCGGGGCTGCGGAGTTGAGCAGCCGATGTTCCGTCGTCGTCGATTCAGGGAGCCCTTCACGATGCGTATCCGCACTGCCGCCGGCACCGCCGCCGCCCTCCTGGTCCTGTCCGCGTCCGCGGCCTGGGCTGTCCCGGCCTCGGCCGCCGAACCCGAGCCGGGTGCCGGGACGGTCGTCATGTCGAACGAGGCCTATGACGAATTCGCCCGTGCCGATCAGGACGAGCAGGACCTGATCCTGACGGACCGTTCGTACCGTGAGGCATGGCTCTTCTGCCTGCGCTCGACGGAACCCAGCCACGTGGAACGCAACGGTTGGGGTCCGGGGTACGTGTGCATCCCGGACGGCGCCGTGCAGTGACGGGCTTCGCACGCGTGTGAGCCTCCAGGACGGGCATGCCGGGTCCCGTACGTCGTGCGGTCCCGTCGAAGTGAGCAATACCAGTCAGAACCTGCGCGCTCTTGCCGCTCCTCGCTCGAATGAGCAGAGTGAGGGGGTCAGTTGAGTACGGCATTGAGGATCTGGCATGTCTCATTCCTTCACGGCATTCACCCCGCAGGACGCCCTTGAGGCCAGTCGGCGTCTGGTGGCGCGGCGCCGGGGCGTGCCGATGTACGTGTCGCTGCGATCGGCGTCGGCCTCGAACGACGCGGCAGGCGGCACGGACGAGCGGCTCTCCGGCACCCCGCACCCGGCCGACGCGGAACTGGCTGACGCCTTCGCAGCCTCGCGCCCACAGCTCGAAGCGCCTGGCGAGGAGGAGACGTTGATACGGACGTTGCAGGCCCTGGCCCATGCCGGACTGGGGCCCGAGCGAGTGCCGCCGCGCCCGTCCACGTCGGCCGCGCCCCCGCACCTGCCCCTGTCGGCCGACCCCGGCATCAGCGCTCGCGGCACCGAGTCCGACCTGCGGGCCGGTCACTTCCTCCGCGTGGTGAACTACCACAACACCCCGGCCAGCTGGAAGGACGAGCTGGTCGCCGAACTGCGCGGTTACGCGGAGGACTTCGAGACGGTCGACGTCGCCGATCTTGAGCGCTTCGCCGGGACCGGGGTGTGGCACAAGTCGCGGCCCGGACTGATTCCCGTGTTCTACGAGGGCTACCGGGACAACTACGACGTCGCCGCGGCCGCCTGCGAGGAGGCCGGGGTCATCGGGTGGTTCTTCGTCTGCACGGCCTTCGTGGACACTCCGGTCGACGACCAGTACGCGTACGCCCTCGCCCATCGGATCAAGCTCGTCCCGGAGAATCCGCGCGGGGAACGCCTCGCCATGTCGTGGGACGAGATCGCCGATCTGCACCGGCGCGGCCATGTGGTCACTCCGCACACCGCCTCGCACGCCCTGGCCCGCGAGGTGCTGGCGCCCGAGGACATCGAGCGCGAGGTGATCGAGCCCAAGCGGCTCATGGACCGGGCCACAGGTGGCTCCGCGCTCTGCACCGCCTGGCTGGAGGGCACGTCCTGGACCGGTGAGTCGGCCGCCGACCGTGCCCTGGTCGAGGCCGGCTACCGCTTCGTGTTCAGCAACACCATGGTGCAGCGGCTGCCCGGCTGACCACGACGGAGCGGGCCGGCACGGATGTGCCGGCCCGCCGTCTCGTCTCCGGACCCTCGCCCTGGCCCTGGCCCTGGCCCTGGTGCTGTCCTACCCCTCGCCGATGTACTGGATCATGGTGTTGCCGAACTGGTAGCGATAGCCGGCGTCGCGCAGTGCCGCGTCCACCGCCGGGTTCGCTCCGTAGGGCGTGCCCCACAGGAAGGCCGTGCTCGCCGCGTCCTGGCCGGTGACGGCGTCCATCCGGCGCTTGGGCTCGACGATCTCCCGCTGGAGATCCAGGTCGGTGTGCAGGGAGGCGGCCTCGGCGTGGTTGGCGGTGTGCGGGGTGACCACGTGCCGTCGGCTGAGTTCGGCGACGTCGTCCCACGTCATGGCGAGCCGCTCGCCCTTCACGTTCTCCTGCACGAGGTCGATGTCGTGGGCGTTGGCGTAGTCGTACTGTTCGGCGACCGGCACGTCCAGGAACGCGGTGCAGATGAAGAACCAGGCGGTCAGGCCGACTTCCTCGGCCAGCGGCGCGGCGACCTCGGCGTTGTTGCGGTACCCCTCGTAGAAGACCGGGATGACTCCGGGGCGGTCCTTGTGCCAGCGGCCGGTGGACCGGAACAGGTCGAGGTCGTCCAGGGTGACGGACGAGAAGTGGTCCGCGAGCTCGCTCAGTTCTCCGCGGATCTTGTCCGTGTCGGCGTGCGGGGTGTTGTGGTAGTTCACCACGCGCAGGTACTGGCCGGACCGCAGGGCCTGCTCCTGGCCGTCGAAGGAGGGCAGTCGGGTGCGGGAGGACGTGTTCATCGTCGGGCCTCGTCCTTCTGTGCCGCGGTGGCCTGGGGTGTGAAGTGGGCTGCGCCCATGACCTGGAGGACTTCGATCAGTGCGGGTTCGGCGTCGTCCGGGGCGTCCGGGACGAGGGCGCCCCGGTAGTGGCGGAGCAGCCCGGCGAGTTCCTCGCCCTCGGCGTCCGCACGGGCCGGTCCCCGCGGCTGGTCGGTTGCGTGCGACGGGACCTGGAGTGCCAGGAACATGGGGATGCCCTCGCGTTCGAGGACGCGCTCGCCGAGTTCGGTGAGCAGGGCGCGGGGATCGGCGACGGGTTCATGACGGGGCGCAGAGGTGGGCACGCTCGCAACTCCTGTGGCGTTGTGGTGCTGGTGGTCTGGTCGTGCTGAGTGCTGGATGCTGAGTGCTCAGAGTGCGGCCGGGGCGGGGGCGAGCAGCCGGAGGCGTTCCTCCGTGGCGGCGGCCACCGCCTCACGGCCCGCCGCGAGATAGCGCCGGGGATCCACTCCGGCGTACTCGTCGAGACCGGCGCGTACGGCCCGGGTGAAGGCCGCGCTCAGATGCGTTCCGAAATTGATCTTCCGCATCCCGTGGGTGATCGCCGCACGCAGTGCTTCGTCCGGGACGCCTGACGAACCGTGCAGGACGAGCGGTACGTCGACGGCGTCGCGCAGCCGGGCGATGAGGGACTGGTCGAGCGAGGCGGTGCGTTCGGTCATCGCGTGGGAGCTGCCGACGGCCACCGCGAGCGCGTCGATTCCGGTGGAGCGTACGTAGTCGGCCGCCTCGGCCGGGTCGGTGCGCGCGGTCGCGGAGTGGACGCCGTCCTTACCGCCGATCTCGCCCAGTTCGGCCTCGACCCAGATGCCGTCGTCGTGGAGGCGCGTGGTGACCGCGGCGGTTCTGGCGATGTTCTCCGCGTGCGGCAGCCGGGACGCGTCGAACATGACCGATCCGCAGCCCAGTTCCTTGGCGTGCAGCACGAGTTCCTCGTCCTCCACGTGGTCGAGGTGGAGGGCCAGCGGGACGTCGCAGTGTCGCGCCACCGCGCCCGCGGCGGCGAACAGCGGGGCGGGATCGTCGTGGTGGTAGCGGACGGCGTTGTGGCTGACGGCGAGCACGGCCGGTGTCTGCGCGGCCTCGCAGGCCTGGGCGACGGCTTCGGCGTGCTCCAGGGTCACGATGTTGAAGGCGAGGACCGCGGAGCCTTCGCGCTCGGCGTGCTCCACCAGGGCGGCGGTGGGGACTAGGGGCATGGTGCACCTCTGTGCGGACGTGGACGGTGGGTTCTAGGCGTGGACGACGGTGCTGCCGTGGTCGTCGAGGGCGCGGCACACGGGGTGTTCCGGGCCGGCGTCGGTGACCAGGGTGGCGACGCGGTCGAGCGGTGCGAGGCGGACCGGTCCGCGGCGGCCGAGCTTGGAGTCGTCGGCGAGGACGACGACGCTGCGGGCGGCGGCCAGCAGGGCGCGGTCGGTCTGGGCCTCGTCGACGTGGGCTCCGGTGAGTCCCGCGTCGGCGTCGAGCCCGAACGCGCTGGTGATGATCTGGCCGATCTGCAGTTCGTGCAGGGCGTGCTCGGTCAGGTGGCCGAGCAGGGACTGCTCGCGGTGGCGCAGGACGCCGCCGAGGACGATGACGTCGACGTTGGCGCTGGCCGACAGTGCCTGGGCGATCGGCAGCGCGTTGGTCACCACGGTCAGGCCGCGCCTCTCCCCCAGTCTGGCGGCGAGCGCTTCGGTCGTCGTGCCGCCGCTGATGAGGACGGTGCTGTGGTCGGGGATCAGCCGGAGGGCGGCCTCGGCGATCCGGCCCTTCTCCTCCAGCTGGGTCGACGCCCGCTGGGGCTGCTCCGGTTCGAAGGCCCCGTCCACGGTGGTGGCGCCGCCGTGCACCCGGCGCAGCATGCCCTGGAGTTCGAGGTCGCGCAGGTCGCGGCGGACCGTGGAGGCGCTGATCCGCAGCAGGTCGGACAGCTCTTGCACGTTGACCGTCCCGCGCCGCCGCAGCCTGGTCAGTACGGCATGCCTGCGCTGCGGGGCGAGGAGGTAATCAGTAGCCACGGGTCCGGTCCACCAGGTTGATCAGTTCGCGGTCGGCGAGGAACCGCTCGACGTTCGCGCTGACCAGTTCGAGGGTCTGCTCCTCGTAGTCCGGGGCGAAGCCGGCGACATGGGGCGTCAGGATGACTCCGGGCTCGGTCCACCAGTGGTGGTCGGCGGGCAGCGGCTCCTCGTCGAAGACGTCGAGGGCGGCGCCCGCGATGCGGCCCGAGCGGAGTCCGGCACGCAAGGCGTGTTCGTCGACGATGCCGCCGCGGGAGACGTTGATGACCATAGCCTCGTCCTTGAGGGCGCCGAGGGCGGCGGCGTCGATCATGCCGCGCGTCTCGTCCGTCAGGGGGCAGGTCACGACGAGGTAGTCGCAGCGGTTCATGAACGCGTGGAGTTCGTCCGGGGTGTAGAGCTCGACGTCGCCCGAGCCCTCGGCGGGGCTTTTGAAGAACTCGCCGGCGCGGGTGCTGCGGCCGCGCTTGAGACCGAGCACGGTCATGCCGAACTCGCCTGCGAGGCGGCCTATTTCGCGGCCGATGCGGCCGTAGCCGACCACGCCGACAGTGGCACCGCGCAGCCTGCGCGGCATCAGGGTGTTCCACCGTTCGTCGAGGGAGGGCCACTTGCCGCTGTGCTGCACCTCGATGGCGCGGGGCAGCCGGTGTGCGAGGCCGAGCAGCATCATCATCACGTACTCGGCCATCGGGACCGGTGAGATGCCACCGATGGAGGTGAGCGGCACCGGGAGGTCCCACACGCCGGTGTCCTTCAGGTGGTCCGCGCCCGAGGTGTCGAGCTGGATCCAGCGCAGGTCCGGTGCCGCGTCGGGGGTGTTCGGGAAGACGGAGCTGGTGTGCAGGATCTGCGTCCGCCGCCACACCTCCTCGGGCACGTCCGCCGGGGAGGCGGCGGGCACCTGCGTGACGGTGAGCCCCGGGTGGCTCGCGCGCAGCCGGTCGAGCCACCAGTCGGGGAAGGAGAGGGTGCTCAGGTAGTGGACGGGGGACGAAGAGGTCACTTGATTCCCGATCGTGCGAAGCCCTGGACGAAGTACTTCTGGAAGCAGAGGAAGAGAACGACCATGGGCAGGACGGAGATGAGCGCGAGCGCCATGATGGCGCCGTAGTCGGCGGTGTACTGGCCGTTGACGAACTGCATGCCGACGGCGAGCGTGTACAGCCGCTCGTCCTTGAGGACGGTCAGCGGCCAGGCGAAGTCGTTCCACTGGTAGAGGAACGTGAGCAGCGACAGCACCGCGATGAGCGGCTTGCACAGCGGCAGGACGACGGTGAAGAAGGTGCGCAGCTGTCCCGCGCCGTCCATCCGCGCGGCCTCGATGACCTCGTCGGGGATGCCGAGCATGAACTGCCGGGCGAGGAAGACCCCGAAGGCCGTCGAGGACGCGGGGACGATGACGGCCCAGAAGCTGCCGAACATGCCGAGGGCGCTGACGAGTTTGAACTGAGGGACCATCAGCACCTGGACGGGCACGGTCATCGTGCTGAGCATGACCAGGAAGAGCAGGTTGCGGCCGCGGAAGCGCATCTTCGCGAAGGCGTATCCGGCCAGCAGGTTGCAGGAGACCGTGACGAGGACGACCAGGCAGGTGATCACGGTGGAGTTCATCGCCCAGGTCCCCACGGGCAGCCGGAACACGCGGCGGAAGTTGTCCAGGGTCGGCGCGCTCGGCCAGAAGCGGAGTTGCGAGGTGTGCAGGTCCGCGATGGGCGAGAAGGCGACCAGCACCATCCAGAACAGGGGCAGGGCCATGGCCAGGCCGATGACGACGGCCGCGGCCATGCGCAGATGACGTCCGCGATCACGTCGTCTCGGACGGGTGGTTCCGGGGAGTCGGGCGGAGGAGGTGACGGACATCGGTGTCCTTCGGGGAGGGGTGTCCTTGAGGGAGGGCTGCGGCGGGGCGCGGAGTCAGCCGACCGTGTCCCTGTTGCGGCTGAAGCGCCACTGGAGCGCGGTGAAGATCATGACGATGACGTAGAGGACGATGCCGATGGTGGCCGCGTAGCCCTGCTGGCGTCCTTCGAATCCGTTGCGGTACGCGTAGGTGATCATGACGTCGGTGGCGTGTCCCGGCCCGCCGAGGGTCATCACGTAGACGGTGTCGAAGACTTGGAACGAGTAGATGACGTTCATGATGAGCAGGAAGAACGTCGACGGTCCGAGCAGCGGGATCGTGATGTTGCGCAGGCGCTGCCAGGGGCCGGCGCCCTCGACCTCGGCGGCCTCGTACATCTCGGGCGAGATGCCCTGCAGGCCGGCCAGGTAGATGACCATGTTGAAGCCGACGCGCATCCACAGGGTGATGAGGACGACGGAGAGCATGGCGGTGCTGCCGCTGGTCTGCCAGGGCGCGGCGGGCAGCCCGAAGGCGGCGAGCAACTTGTTCAGGAGGCCGATGTTCTGGTCGAACATCAGGGTGCCGATGAGGGCGGTGGCCACTCCGGAGATGACCATGGGCAGGTAGACCAGGGTCCGCCACAGCGGGCGCGCGGGCATCACCTTGTTGAACAGCAGGGCCACGCCGAGTCCGAGCGCCATCTCCACCGGCACGGTCGCCACGCAGAAGACGGCGGTGTTCAGGACCGTGCGCCAGAAGACCGGATCTCCGGCGAGCTGGCGGTAGTTGGCGAGTCCGGCCCAGGTGGGGGACGCGAGTCCGGTGCTGTACTGGAAGCTCAGTACGAGCGCCATGACCAGCGGGACCAGCAGGAAGACCGTGACGAGGATCAGGTTCGGGCCGAGCGTGCAGTAGGCGGCGAGTGTTTCGCGGAAGCGTGCCGCTCTTCGGGCGGTCGGCGGGGGCGGGACGGTCGGTGTGGGCGGGCGCAGGGCGCGCGGCGGCGAGGCAGTGGTGGCCATGGCAACTCCTGTGTGCGGTAGGGAGGGCCTTACGCGGAGGCCAGCGCGGTCCGGGTGGATGCGGCGATGTTCCGGAGCGTGACCTCGGCGGGCTGCCGGTTGACGAACGCGGCCTCGAGTTCGTCCTGGAGCGCCGAGTTGATGCGGCCGAAGCCCGGGATCGCGACCTGTTCGGTCATGCCCGGGGTGAGCGCCGTGGTCTGTTCCGCGTACACGGGCATGAGGTCGGGCCGTACCGCGTAGTCGAGGGGCTGGGTGAGCAGGGACTTCCGGGTGGGCAGCACGACGGTCTGCTCGCAGAAGCGGGCCATGTTGTCCTCGTTCGCGAGGAACTTGAGGAAGTCGGCGGCGAGTTCGGGGTTCTCGGTGGTGCGCGTGGCGACCACGGCGTTGCCTCCGAGATCGGTGGCCGCGGTGCGTCCGCGCGGCTGGAACGTGACGCCGTACAGGTCCTTCTTGAGCGCCGGGTCGATGGTGGGCAGCAGGAAGTCACCGGCGAAGCTCATGGCGACGGTGCCCGCGGTGAACAGGGAGTCGGGATAGGCGGCGCTCTTCACCGAGCTGTTGGGCGGGACGAAGCCCTCGCGGAAGAAGTCCTGGGTGAAGCGCAGTGCGCGCAGTCCGGCCGCGGATTCGATGGCCGGCGCCGTGAGGCTTTCGTCGAGGATCCGGCCGCCGGCCTCCCACAGCCACGTCAGCCAGCGGAAGGCGCCGGTCTGCTGCCAGCCGTAGACGAAGGGATAGACGCCGTGCAGCTTCTTGCGCAGTCGTGCGCATATCTCGCTGAACTCGTCCCACGTCCATGCCTCGTCGAGCGAGGTGGGCACCGAGGTGATGCCCGCCTTGTGGAACATGTCCTTGCGGTACAGGACCGCGGTGGTGTCGGTGTGGTGGGGAACCGCGTACGGCTTGCCCTCGTGGCAGACGGCCTTCCACAGCGCGGGGAGGAACGCGTCGCGTTCCTCGGCGCTGAAATAGGGGCTGAGATCCAGGAGCTGACCGCTGGCGCTGTACATCCCGAGGTTCGCGTAGTCGCATCGGAACAGGTCGGGGGCCCGTCCGCCGGCGAGCAGCGCGTCCATGTTCGTGTACATCTGCTGGTACGACTCCAGCCGGATCTGCACACGGATGCCGCGGTGGCGCCGTTCGTAGGCGCGGGCCAGGGCCTGGAAGGCCGCGATCTCGGCGTCGGCGCCCCACAGCGAGAAGGTGAGCGTGTCCGCTCCTGCCGAGCCGGTGCTGGAGGGCGAGAAACCGGACCGGCGGGCGAAACCGACCGCTCCGGCACCCGCCGCTGCGGCACCCAGCACGGCTCGTCTGGCGACAGCCATCGTGCACAACCTCCGTCGTCAAGGGGGAGATTCGGCCGCGTAGGCCTTGATGCCTGCTTTTTAGTCGCATCGGCCAAGGTCAGTCAATATCAAGCAAGCCTTGATTTTTATTGCTCGTTTTTTCTTGACGGGTTCTGGGGGCCCGCTTAGCCTCGGCCCGGCGCGCACCCTGTGACAGCGCCGCTGCCTGCGCATTCCAGAAGGAGCACACGTATGCCCGTGATCCAGGTGACCGCCCCGAAGTCCCCCGACGGCGCGGACGACGCGGCGCGGCTGAGGGATCTGTGCGGTGAGGTCGCGACAGCGCTCGGGCTGCCGCCCTCCGGGGTGGTCGCCGTCCTCTGCGAGGCGGCTCTGACCAGCACGGGCGACGGAGTCGTGGCTGCTTGGCCGCTGGCCGTGGTGCACGGTTCCGACCGCGGACGGGAGGCGACGCGGCGGGCTCTCGACGCGGCCGGCGCAGCGCTGGCACAGGGCTGGGGAGTACCCCGAGACGAAGTCTGGGTCGAGTGGGCCGCCTCCCGGGCGGCGGGGGTCTGACCGGGTCCGCTCAGACCTGCACGACGTCCACCCCGGCGGCGCGCAGCGCCCGCAGCTCGTCCTCGGGTGCCGAGGCGTCGGTGATCACCCGGTACAGCTGGCCGGCCGGAGCGACGCGGACCGGGCCCGAGCGGCCGAACTTCGAGCCGTCGACCAGGGCGGTGATCCGCCGGACGCGCGAGAGCAGCCAGCGGTCGGTCTCCGCCTCGTCCACGTGTGCGCCGCTGATCCCGGCGTCCGTGATCCCGTACGCTCCCACGAACGCCTCGTCCACCTGCAGCTCTTCCAGCGCCTGGCGGGTCAGGTGGCCGAGCAGGGACATCTCCCGGTGGCGCAGGTACCCGCCGAGCACGACCGTGCTGATCTCCTCGAACTGGGCGAGCTCACCGGCCAGGTGGAGCGAGTTGGTGACGACGGTCAGCCGCTCGATGCCGTCGAGCAGCGGCACCATCGCGGCCGTGGTCGTGCCGCCCGTGACGAGGATCGTGGCGCCGGGGGCGACATGCTCGACGGCGGCGCTCGCGAGCTTGCTCTTCTCCCAGGACGCGACCCCGCTGCGCTGCGGCCGGTCCGGCTCGTCGGCCTGGACCGCCTCGGCCATCGCACCGCCATGGGTGCGGTTGAGCAGGCCCTGGGCCTGCAGCGCGGACAGGTCCCTGCGGATCGTCGACGGGCTGACGTCGAGGCGCTCGGCGAGCGTGCCCACATGGGCGACGCCTTCCGCGCGCACCACGTGAAGCAGCCTCTTCCTTCGCTCGGCGCCCAGCATGGCCCGGTCCCACTTCCCTCGGCATGGGCGCCTGCCGACACGGCCCCGGCACCCGCGGATTCCTCGGCCGGCGGTGGTCCGGCGGCCGCACATGCAGCTTACTGGCGTTGCTCATCCTTGCCGGAAGTTGACTCCGATGCGTGCAGAAGATCTCCACGCACTCGGTCATTCCGGTCACGGCGTTCGGTCACATCGGGCGTGACGACCACGGGCGGACCCTGCCGAGCACCGTGTCGCGGCGGGCCGGGGCGTCCAGCAGGTCGATTGCGGCGGCGGAGATCTCGTGCGGCGTGTGCCACCGTGCCGCCCGCCCTTCTCCGTGCCAGCCGAGCACGAGGAGCCTGCTCTCTGCCCCCGAACGCACAGCGTCCGGGAGGTCGTTGGGCGTCCACTGATGCGTGCCCGCGTCGGACGCGGTCGGCGCCGCCCACTCACTCGTGGCGAGAACGACGACCGGCCCCGTGACGACAGGGCCGACACCCTCCGCGAGCGTTCCGGGTGGCAGGGTGGGGGCGTACACCACGGCCCCGGTCAGGGGCGCGTGTTCGGCCGCGTCGCGCAGAATCGAGCCGAAGTCTCGCGCCGTGACGTCCGCGGCGAGCGGGGTGACGCGGCCCGGGTGCTCATCGGCGAGCGCGCGGAGGTCGGCCGCGGAGCGGGCGACGGCCGTCACGGACACCGACCGTTCGCTCAGTTCGGCCACGGCGGGGCGCAGGATGCGGGTCGCGCCGACGATCAGCATGTGTCGGCCCTTCTGCGCGTCAGGCGCATCAGGCGCATCAGGCGCGTCAGGCGCGTCAGGCGCGGGGACTCGGCGTCCTGGCGGGATCCGTCCGGGCGTCTCAGGCATCGTGTCGGCCTTCCTGTCGGTTTTGTTGTCGGGGTTCTTGTGGGCTTCGTATGGGGCTTCATCCACGGCGGTCCGGGCCTAGGGCCGACCGGACCGCCATCATCATCGCGCATCTTTGCTCACTTCTGCTCATTGACGCTTGTTAATGAGAGTGAATAGGCTGCGGATGTGGCGCTCCGGGCCGACGGCCCTGGATCGGCGCCGACGTTCTCGTTGCCCGGCACTGAAGGTGTTCCATGGCGTCTCCCCCTTCTTCCTCCCTCCGTGTGGCGTCTCCCCCGGCCTCCCGCGGTGGCATCGGCCTCGCGCAAGGACGCTACGGCGTGCGCGGGAACCTGGAACTCGTCCTCTGCGACGAGCAGGACGGACTGTGGGTGCACTGGTTCAACTCCGACCCGCAGGGCACGGCCCCCGAGCCCGGCGGCCCTCCGCCGGGCGAGTGGAGCGGTGGACTGCGGTTCGCGACCGGCCGCCGCTACGACGAGGTCGGCGTGGTGCAGAGCCGGCACGGTCCGCACCACCTCGAACTCGTCGCCCGCTCCGGCGACGCGTCGCACCGCCTGCGCTGGAGCCCCGAGGCCGCGTTCACCACGGAACCGCCCCCACCGAGCGGCCCCGCCCGCGGGGTCGTGGCGGCGGAGACCACGAACGGCGTTCTGTGGACCGGTGTCCTCGGAACCAGCGGCGAACCGCGCGTCCTGCGCGCCGACACGTCGGACTACCCGCACCTCACGTGGTCCGACGACACACCGGCCCACGCCCTCCTCCACGACTCCCGGTGGACCGCGATGGCCCTGGTGGCGGTCCGGGACGGGGCCCGTCCCGGGATCGTCCTGGCCGGGCACCGCGAAGGCCTCTACCTCTCCCCCACCGGAGAGACGCACCCGATCCCGGCGGGAACGGTCGCCGCAGCGGTTGCCGACGACGACGGCGCGCGGGTCTACGTAGGGGCCGAGGGGCCGTGGCTGGAGGTCGTGACGCCCGGACGCGCCGGCGGGGCGCGCCGCCTGCCGTTGCCGGGGGCCGGGGACGTGACCGCCCTCGCGGCCACGCCGGTCTCCTTCGAGCCGGGTCGGACCGACCTCGTCGTACGCCGCGGCGGTCAGCTCTGGCATCTGCGGGACACCGGCCCCGGCGGCGCCACGGCCACCGCCACGGCGCTCATGTGCAGGCTGACGCCCGCGCCGGACCACGGACCGCACGCCGTCCACCGGGGCTGACGCCCCGCCCCTCCCCCGTTCGTCCGCGGGCACCACCGGCCCGCCATCCCCTACCTGTCCAGCGAAGAGACCCGAGGGTTCATCATGCGCATTCTCATAGTCGGCGCCGGAGGCGTGGGCACCGCCGCCGCCGCGATCGCCGCCCGGCGTTCCTTCTTCGACCACTGCGTGATCGCCGACTACGTCCTCGACAGGGCCGTGAAGGCGACGGAAGCCACCGAGGACGCCCGCTTCGTCGCCGCCCGGATCGACGCCTCCGACGAGGACGCGGTCGTCGCCCTGCTGCGCGAGCACCGCTGCGACGTCCTGCTGAACGCCACGGACCCGCGATTCGTCATGCCCCTGTTCCGCGCGGCCCTGGCCGGCGGCGCCCACTACCTCGACATGGCGATGTCGCTGTCCCGACCCCACCCCGAGCGCCCGTACGCCGAGACCGGCGTCATGCTCGGCGACGAGCAGTTCGCGCTCGCGTCCGAATGGGAGAGCGCCGACCGTCTCGCCCTGGTGGGCATCGGGGTCGAGCCCGGCCTCTCCGACGTCTTCGCCCGCTACGCCGCCGACCACCTCTTCGACAGCATCGAGGAGATCGGCGTGCGCGACGGCGCCAACCTGACGGTCGACGGATACGAGTTCGCCCCGTCGTTCTCCATCTGGACGACGATCGAGGAGTGCCTGAACCCGCCGGTCGTGTGGGAGAAGGACCGCGGCTGGTTCACCACGGAGCCGTTCTCCGAGCCGGAGGTCTTCGACTTCCCCGAGGGGATCGGCGAGGTGGAGTGCGTCAACGTGGAGCACGAGGAGGTCCTGCTCATCCCGCGCTGGGTCGACGTACCCCGGGTGACCTTCAAGTACGGGCTCGGACAGGAGTTCATCGACGTCCTGCGCACCCTGCACAAGCTGGGGCTCGACCGCACGGAGAAGGTGCGCGTCGGCGATGTGGAGGTCTCTCCGCGTGACGTCGTCGCCGCCTGCCTCCCGGACCCGGCGGGCCTCGGCGACCGGATGCGCGGCAAGACCTGCGCGGGCACCTGGGTGAAGGGCGTCCGGGACGGCGCTCCCCGCGAGGTGTACCTCTACCACGTGGTCGACAACGAGTGGTCGATGGCGGAGTACGGCTCCCAGGCCGTGGTCTGGCAGACCGCCCTCAACCCGGTCGTCGCTCTCGAACTGCTGGCGGGCGGCCAGTGGAAGGGCAGCGGCGTCCTCGGACCCGAAGCCCTGCCCGCCGAACCGTTCCTCGGCCTGCTCGAGGAGTACGGCGCGCCCTGGGGCATGCGCGAGCAATGACCGACGGCCGTGCGGCGGTCCGCGCCCGCTGCGCGACCGCCGTCGTACCCCTCCCCCTGTCACATGAACCACGCGCGGGTCGCAGCCGCACACAGCGCCGCGCCCGCATCCCACGCTCGAAGGAGTACGTGTGAAGACCGCCGCCCCCGAGACCGCCGCCCCCGAGGCCGCCGACGACCGCCAGTCCGTGCCACAAGGCGCCGCGCACACCTCTCGCGAGATCCGTCACCAACCGCGCCTGTGGGCCGAGACGGCAACGCGGCTGGGCAAGGAGCGCGACTCCCTCGACGCGTTCCTGGCGCCCCTGCTCGCCGAACCGCGGCTGCGGATCGTCCTCACGGGCGCCGGCACCTCCGCGTACGCGGGACAGATCGCACGCTCCGCGCTGGCGAGAGCCACCGGCCGGTCGGTGGTGGCCGTCGCGACGACGGACATCACGGCCGATCCCACCGGATGCTTCGAGGAGAGCGGCCGGCCGACGCTGCTCGTCTCCTTCGCGCGCTCCGGCAACAGCCCGGAGAGCCTCGCCGCGACCGAGATCGCCGACCAACTGCTCGACCGCTGCGCCCATCTCGTCATCACCTGCAACGCGGACGGCACGCTGGCCACCCGGCACCAGGACCGTGCGAACTCCCACGTCCTGCTGACGCCGCCGGAGTCCGAGGACCAGGGCTTCGCGATGACGTCCAGCCTCACGTGCATGCTCCTCGCCGCACTGCTGTCCCTCGGCGGCGATCAGGTCCGGGGACTGGCCGGCTGCCCCGCCGCGGCCGCGTCCCTGCTGTCGGGCGACGTCACCGACCGCGTGACCGAGTTGACCGGCCGCGGGCCCGACCGGTTCGTCTACCTCGGCAGCGGCGCGCTGCAGGCCCTCGCCGGCGAGTCCGCGCTCAAGCTCCTGGAGCTGACCGGCGGCGCGGTCACGGCCCTCTCCGACTCGTCGCTGGGCTTCCGGCACGGGCCGAAGGCGTTCCTCACCCCGCGGACGGCAGTCGTCGTCTACGTGTCGAACGACCCCTACACGCGCCAGTACGACCTCGACATCTTCCGGGAATTGAGCGCCGCGCTGCCCGAGGGGCACGTGGTGGCGGTCGCCGCCCGGCCCGACGGCCTCCCGGCCGACCGCACCTGGCTCGTGGACGGCATGGCCGACGCGGACGACGCCGCGCTGGCGCTGCCCGCCGTGCTCTGCGCCCAACTCGTCGCGCTGAACGCCTCGTTGGCGTGCGGAGTGCGGCCCGACAATCCGTTCCCCGACGGCGAGGTCAACCGCGTCGTCCAGGGAGTCACGATCCACCCCCTGCAGACGCGCTGAACCGGCCGAAGCAACCGACGGAAAGGGACGCCAGCCCATGTATCTCGGAGTCGACGGCGGCGGCACGAAGACGGCCTTCACGGTCGTGGACGCCTCCGGGGCCGTGCTCGGCGCGGCCGACGGGCCGTCCACCTCGCCCGCGCTCGGGGAGCACGGCATGGACATCGCGCGGACCGTGCTGCGCGACGGCGTCGCCACCGTCTGCCGCCGGGCGGGCACCGACCCGACGCGGCTGACGTCCGCGTACTTCGGACTGCCCGCCCACGGTGAGTCCGCACGTCTCACCGAGGCACTGGACGCCCTGCCCGCGGAGATCCTCGGTCACGGCCGGTACGCCGTCGGCAACGACATGACGTGCGGCTGGGCCGGATCGCTCGGGCTCGCCGACGGCATCAACGTGATCAGTGGCACGGGCTCCATGGCGTACGGCGTCCTGCGCGGTCAGGAGGCACGCACCGGTGGCTGGGGCGAGCTCTTCGGCGACGAGGGGTCCGCGTACTGGATCGCCGTCCAGGGCCTGAATCTGTTCACGCGCATGAGCGACGGCCGCACGCCGCCCGGTCCGCTGCACGCGGTACTGCGACGCCGTCTCGCGCTCGACGCCGACCTGGACCTCGTCGACGTCATGCTCCTGGGCCGACCGGACCGCACGGCCGTCGCCGCGGTGAGCCGGTACGTGTCCGAGGCCGCGGCGGAGGGCGACGTGCAGTGCGCGCGCATCCTCGCCCGGGCCGGTGAGGAACTGGCCGCACTGGCCGGCGCCGCGCGGCACGCACTGGCGGCAGCGCCCGACGAGGTCGTCTCCGTCTCCTGGTCTGGCGGCGTGTTCACCGAGGCTCGGGTCCGCGCGGCGTTCACGGACGCCCTCGCCGCCCGCCCGGAGCCGTACGACACCCGCCCGCCGCGGACCTCGCCCGTGGTCGGCGCCGCGCTGCTCGCTGCCCGGCTCGCCGGTGAACCGCTGACGGGACACCCCGCGCACGTCGGCTGAGCCGCCGCCGCACTTCCTCACTTCACCCGCTCCGCCGCCCCTCCCCCGGGACGGGCCGCCGGACGCATCCGAAAGGACCAGCTCGTGTCAGCCCACACCACCGACCGACGCTCCCTCGTGCTCATCGGCGCCGGCAGCGCCGTCTTCACCCGCGGCCTGCTCGCCGATCTGATCGGCGCGGAGGACCTCGGCTCCTGGGAGATCCGGCTCGTCGACGTCAGCCCCGAGGCCCTCTCGGTCACCGCCCGGCTCGCCGAGCGCATGGTCGAGGCGCGCGGTGCCGAGAAGCGCATCACCGTACGCTCGTCCACCGACCGGCGCAGCGAACTGCCCGGCGCGGACTACGTCGTCACGTGCGTGGGCGTCGGCGGCCGGCCTGCCTGGCAGACGGACCACGAGATCTGCCAGCGGCACGGCGTCTTCCAGCCGGTCGGCGACTCGGTGCTGCCCGGCGGGATCTCCCGCCTGCTGCGCACCACGCCCGTCATGGTCGACATCGCGCGTGACGTCGTCGAACTCGCGCCGGACGCCTACTTCTTCAACTACAGCAATCCGATGACCGCCAACATCCAGGCGATGACCCGTTACGCGGGCGCCGAGGTCATCGGCCTGTGCCACGGCATGCACCACGTGCAGCGGGAGCTCGCCGCCTTCGCCGGGCTGCCGTTCGAGGAGACGTCGACGCTGTACGCGGGGATCAACCACCTCACGTTCATCTACGACTTCCGTCACCGCGGCCAGGACGCCTGGCCCGTCGTGCGGGAGCGGATGGAGCGGGAACTCGCCGAGCCCGCCCACCCGGACGACATCGGCGCGATCTGGGAGAACGGCAAGGCGTGGCACAACCCGTTCTCCTGGGAGTTCTTCCGCACCTACGGCGCGTACCCGGCGGCCAACGACCGGCACGTCGTGGAGTTCTTCCCCGAGCGCTGGGCGAGCGGCGACTACTACGGCAAGAAGCTGGGCGTCGACGCCTTCTCCGTACCGGAGATCCTCGCGTGGGGCGAGGAGCGGTACCAGTCGATGCGCACCCAGGCCGAAGGGGACGCGCCGCTCGACGAGTCCGCGTTCGACCGGTCCACCGGTGAGCAGGAGCAGCTCCTCGCGATCATCCGGTCGATCACCTTCGACCGGCGGGAGATGTTCTCCGTGAACGTGCCCAACCGGGGCAGTGTGCCGGGCCTGCCGGACGGCGCGGCCCTGGAGATTCCGGCCGTCGCCACGGCGAGGGGTCTGCGTCAGCTCCGGGTCCCGGACCTGTCGGCGCCGCTGACCGCGATCCTCGCCCGGCGCCTGGCCCCGGTCGACCTGGCGGTCGAGGCGGCGATGACGGGCGATCGCGACATGGTGGTCGAGGCCGTCATCGCCGACGGCGCGGTCACCGGCCGGGACGCGGCCGCCGCCCTGACCGACGAACTGCTGCGGGCCCAGAGCCGGTTCCTGCCCCGCTTCGCCTGACCCCGCCCGCACACCGACGACCCTGGAGAGACTGTGAAGATTGCCCGAGTGCGGTACGAGGGCCGGGTTCTGGCGGCCCGGGTGGACGGGGACACCGTCTTCCCCGTCGTCGCGGAGGAGCGGCGGCACATGTCCGACGCCGTGCGCGACCTGATCGCGGACGGCACGGCCGAGGAGACGCTGGGCGCCGACGTGCCGGGGGTGCCGCTCGCCGACGTGGAACTGCTCAGCCCGCTCGCCGCCCCCCAGAAGATCGTCTGCATCGGCCTGAACTACGCCGACCACATCCGGGAGACCGGCCTCGAGACGCCGAAGGTCCCGCTGGCGTTCGTCAAGACCGCGCACTGCCTGACCGGCCCCACCGCCACGGTCCGTGTGCCGCGCGGCAGCACCGCGCAGCTGGACTGGGAGGCCGAGCTCGCCGTCGTCATCGGCCGTACGGCGCGCGACGTGAGCGTCGAGGACGCGGCCTCGTACGTCTTCGGCTACACCGTGGCCAACGACGTGTCCGCGCGGGACGCGCAGTTCTCCGACGGGCAGTGGTTCCGCGGCAAGAACTTCGACGACTTCTGCCCGCTCGGCCCGTGGATCGTCACCGCGTCCGAAGTACCTGATCCGCAGGGTCTTTCCATCTCGGCCCGCGTCAACGACGAGACGGTGCAGGACAGTTCGACCAAGGAGATGATCTTCGATGTGGCCGAGACCATCGCCTATCTGTCGCGGTACATGACGCTGCACCCCGGCGACGTCATCGCCACGGGTACGCCGCACGGCGTCGGCATGGGCCGTGACCCGCAGCTGTGGCTGCGGGACGGGGACGTCGTGGAGGTCGAGGTCGAGGGCATCGGCCTGCTGCGCAACCCGATCCGCGTCACCGACTGACGGCGGCAGGATCTGCCGCCGTCCCCGTGCGGCCTCCTCCGCCCCACCCCCGGCCGGAGGAGGCCGCCACTCACCCACCGCCCCTCACTCACCGCACGTCGCACTCCGCATTCCGCACTCCGCGACGAAGGAGCCGCAATGAACATCGCCGACGACCCCGACCGCGCACCGGCCCGCTCGCACCTCTACGCGATGGGCCTGAGCGACGAGGAGATGCGGCGGCCCACCGTCGGCATCGCCTCGACCTGGACCGGGACGATGCCCTGCAACCTGACCCACCGCGACCTGGCCCGTCATGTCGCCACCGGGGTGCGCCGGGCGGGCGGTCAGCCCATGGAGTTCAACACCGTCGCCGTCTCGGACAACCTGACGATGGGCACCCCGGGCATGCGGGCGTCGCTGGTCAGCCGGGAGGTCATCGCCGACTCCATCGAACTCATGGGCCGGGCCCACCAATTCGACGCCATGGTCTGCATCGTGGGCTGCGACAAGACGGTCCCCGCCGCGATGATGGCGATGGCGCGCCTCGACATCCCGTCCGTGCTGCTCTACAGCGGCAGCATGATGCCGGGCCGGTGGCGCGGGCGCGAGGTGACCATCCAGGACATGTGGGAGGCCCTCGGCGAGCGGGCCGTCGGCCGGGTCAGCCAGGAGGACGTGGACGACCTCGCCCGGCACGCCTGCCCCGGCGCCGGGACGTGCGCGGCGCAGTACACGGCGAACACCATGGGCACGGTCGCGGACTTCCTCGGCCTCGCGCCGTTCGGCGTCGGCGACATCCCCGCCACCGCCCAGGAGAAGACGGCCGCGGCCGAACGCGTCGGCGAACTCGCACTGGACGTGCTCTCCCGCGACCTGCGCCCGTCCTCGATCCTCACGGAGGACGCCTTCCACAACGCGATCGTCTCTGTGGCCGCGATGGGCGGTTCCACGAACGCCGTACTGCACCTGCTCGCCATCGCCCGCGAGGCCGGGATCGACCTGCCCATCGACCGGATCGGTGAGGTGTGCCGCCAGGTTCCGATCATCACGGCGCTGAAGCCCGCCGGGCCGTACACGTCCGCGGACCTGTGGCGGGCCGGCGGCACCTCGCTGGTGGCGGCGCGTCTGCTGGAAGCGGGCGTGCTGCGCGACTCGGTGACGCTGGTCGACGGCCGTACACCGGCTGACGTTGCCTCCTCGGCCGGTGAAGAGGCGGGTCAGGAGGTGGTCACCTCGGTGAAGTCGCCGGTGAAGCCGGCGGGTGCCCTGGCCATCCTGCGCGGTTCGCTCGCCCCCGACGGATGCGTGCTGAAGCTGGGCGGGCGCCCCGACTTCGTCCGACAGGGCCCGGCACGGGTCTTCGACTCCGAGGAGGAGTGCTTCGAGGCCATCCAGGACGGCCGGATCGCCGAGGGCGACGTGGTGATCGTCCGCTACGAGGGCCCGGCCGGCGGCCCCGGCATGCGGGAGATGCTGTCGATCACCGGGGCCCTGGTCGGCCAGGGGCTCGGCGACTCCGTCACCCTGGTGACCGACGGTCGGTTCAGCGGCGTGTCACGCGGCCTGGTCATCGGCCATGTCGCTCCGGAGGCGTGGACGGGCGGTCCCATCGCGCTTGTGGAGGACGGCGACACGGTCGTCGTCGACTCCGCCCGCAACACACTCGACCTCGACGTGACCACCGAGGAACTGGCCGAGCGCCGGGCCCGCTGGACCCGCCCCGAACGCCCGCTGGAGCGCGGGGTCCTCAGCAAGTACGCGGCGACCGTCGGTTCGGCGTCGGACGGAGCGGTGACGTCATGACTCCCTGACGGAACCCTGCGACGTTCACGCTTCGGCGATCGGGCATTCCTGATCACCGCGACCCGGAATGCCCGATCGCCTGAGAGGTCGTCTCATGAAAGGGTGATCGATCGGCTGTTCCGATCGCGGCGACCGTCAGGCGACGCCCGCGCTCGACGGCCTGCACCACCCTTCGGCCGCACGACACCGATGAACGATGAAAGGCCCGTACGAGATGAAGCAGCACACACGCGCACTCCGGGATCTGGACGTCTCCTCGCTCGGTCTGGGCTGCATGGGCATGTCCGCCTTCTACGGCAGTGCCGACGAAACCGAGGGCATCAGGACCATCCAGCGCGCTCTCGAACTGGGGGTGAACTTCCTGGACACCGCCCAGATCTACGGACCGCTCACGAACGAGTCGCTGGTGGGCCGCGCGGTCAAGGGCCATCGTGACGAGTACGTGATCGCCACGAAGTTCAATCTCCGCATGGACGACGCGGTCCCCGGCGACCCGAGCACCGTCGGGCGTCAGGACGGTTCCGCCCAGCACGTCCGCAGCTCGATCGAGGGCTCCCTCACCCGGCTCGGCACCGACTACGTGGACCTCTACTACCAGCACCGCATCGACCCGAACGTCCCGATCGAGGAGACCGTCGGAGCCCTGGGCGAGCTGGTCGGCGAGGGCAAGGTCCGCCACATCGGCCTGAGCGAGGCGAGCGCGGAGACCATCCGGCGCGCCCACGCCGCACACCCCATCACGGCGGTGCAGACCGAGTACTCGCTGTGGAGCCGGGACCCGGAGGACGAGATCCTGCCGACCTGCCGTGAGCTGGGGATCGGGTTCGTGCCGTACTCGCCGCTGGGCCGTGGATTCCTCGCCGGCAGGTTCTCCTCCCCCGAAGAACTCGACAAGGACGACTCCCGGCGCCACGGTCCGCGCTTCACCGGCGACAACCTCCAGGCGAACCTGCGGCTCGCCGCGAAGGTGAAGGAGATCGCCGCGGAGAAGCAGGTCACGCCCGCCCAGCTCGCGATCGCGTGGGTACTGGCCCAGGGCGAGGACCTTGTCCCGATCCCCGGGACCAAGCGCCGGACCTATCTCGAGCAGAACGTCGGCGCACTGGACGTCGAGCTGACCGCGGACGATCTCGCCCGCATCGATGCCGAGGTCCCCGAGGCCGCCGGTGAGCGCTACGACGAGAAGGGCATGTCGGCCCTGAACAAGTAGAACCCCCGGGTCGCTCCGACAAGCCCAGCGCTCCGTCACCACGACTGCGGGCGAGCACGCCGGCACCGTACGCCGGCCGACGTGCCCGCCCGCGGGCCCCGCGGAGCCGGTCGGAAAGCGGCTCAGGAGGCCCCGTCGAGGACCTCCCGCAGCCGCCGCGCGAACTCGTCCGGCTTGCCCGGATATCCGAACGCTCCGTCGCAGAAGCCGCCGTGATGGATCGGGAACACGGCCCTGCAGACGGGCTGTTTGACGGCGGCCGTGGACGAGATGCTGCGCCAGATCCTGACCTTTCACAGCCGGATCGTGGAGGCCGAGGCGATGGCGGCCGGAGTGCCGGCCGTCGCCGGGCAGCTGCATGCCGACGATCCCGGGCGGTTCCCGGCACCGACGCGGGAGTGGGCGCAGTGGCTGTACGGGGAGCACTCGCCCGGCCACCGTCAGGGGGTGCTGCGCGAGTTCGCCTCTGACTGCCTGCCCCGCGAGCAGGGCCGTGGGGTGGAGGCGGCTGTGCGGGTATTGGCGTCGGTCAAGATATTGGGTGAAGGTGTCGATACCGCTCGCTGTGATGCGGTTGCTTTTACGGATACTCGTGGCTCGATGGTCGATATCGTGCAGCCGGAAATGCTGACCTCGGCGGCGTACAGCAGCCTGAGCAAGCTGCTGTCTGCCCTGCGGGCCCACGCCCCCGGCAACGTCGAAGCCCTCGCCGATCCCCGCGCCCGCAGCGGCAGTTGGATCTCTGACGACGGTCTCGACGAAGCAGCCTCGGTAACCGGCGGGGCATCGACGCTGCCGGGGGCGTGGAGGAGCGTGCGGTCGGCGTTGCTGGGGGCATGGAGGGGCTGGTGCTGAACCCCGGGGAGGAGAGCAACGGGCTCGAGGGTGAGGGCAATGGTGTCGAGGGCCAGGACGCCGGCCGCGGGGACAGGAGGCGGGTGGTGAGTGGGGCGGCGGTACGGTTGCTGCGGTTCTCCACGCCACGCGGTCCCGCACTACTCGCACAGTTCATCCAGCTCCGGGTCCTGGATCCGGAGAAGACGTACTGGCGGCGCGGCATCGCCGCCTGCCTGCAATACCTTAGGCAGACCGGGACTGCGGAGCTGAAAGCGCCGTACCGGTACGTCACCCCGGGGCGACTGGGTGCCGGCCGGAAGAACAGCGCCGCCATCGCCTTCACCGAAGTCCTTCTCCGGCTGGACCAAGACCTTCACAGGCCCCCGCCTCTGCGCAGCCATCGTCGACCGCCTCGCCTTCGGCGGCAACATCATCGAAAACCGGCACCGACCCCTACCGCCTCGCCACCACCCGCGCCCAAGCAGAACGAGCAGCCGTCTGAGCGCGGTGCGCCTGCTCTATCGAACTGGCCCGCACTCATCGACGATCACGGTCGGCTCCGACAGGAAGACATCCCGGTCGACGGGGCCATAAGCGATGTTGAACGTGTCGAGCCAGTACGACCAACCGCGGATTCCCAGAGCACTGGAGAACCGGTAGTTCAACTGCCAGCGGACCCACTGCCCGGGAAGCAGTCGAACTGCCGGCGGCCTGCGCGACCGAGGCGGCAACCCGAAAAGCGGCTCCACACGAGCGAGCACTCGGAGCCGATCACCTTCGTCCCGCAGGCTGACACCGATCTCGCGAAGGTCCTTCTGGCTCGAACGTAGCTCGAAGCCGTCACGCTCGGACATCTGGACGAAGTGGGCAAACCCAGAGGGCACCTGAGGCAACGAGAAGCCGACCGGCGCCGCGTTCCTACGGGCAGCGGCCTCCCCGCCCCGAGACTGCTTCGTCCAGGACGTCTTGATCCATTGCACCGTGATGTCCACTGCACCTGCCTTTCGCCGAGAGCCTACGGTCAACAGTTTCTTGACGTCACTCAGGTTCCGACGCAACTGCCTGCTGCCAGTTCTCAGCAACATTCCAGAGGGTTAGAGACCCAGACCGCTCTCCCAAACCGCCTACAAGCGCTCTCCGGTCTCACCTACGCAGCCAGCCTGTCGAAGTGTCAGTGCCGAGAGGCTCTCGATGGTGTCCGGGTCGCGACGGCGCCAGGCTTCGGCCAGGCCGCCCGGCGGCGTCGGGATCGTCGTCAGCGGGCGCTGTGGGCCGGTGAGTGCGCGCAGGGCCAGCAGGTCCGCGCCGCCGGGGTGCTGAGCAGGCGGCGGGTGGTGGCGGTGCGCCGCATCCAAAGGAGGCGAGGCACGAGCCACACGACCACGATGAGCGCGGTCGGGAGCAGGATCAGGGCGAGCGTGGTGAGCGTGGCGACATGTCCCACGGTGTCCTGCAGCGACTGTCCGGCGTCGGAGAGGGCGGTGCCGGAGTCGGCGGCGGACTTCAGCGGTGCCTTCAGGGAGTTCCCGACGAGGGGGACCTTCGGGGCGGCGTCCCCCGCGCGGTCCAGGCTGGAGGCGAGGCTGTCGCCTGCGCTCTGCGCTTTCCGCCCAGGTTCGGCCGGCGTCAGTATGGCCTGCCGGACGGTCGGGGCGGCGGTCACCGTGGCGGCGATCAGGTCGGCGACGAGTTGGCGGGTCCGGCGAGCAGGCGTTTGGGCGTAGAGACGCGTGGGCGCTGCTCCCGTTCCGGCGCTGGCGTCGATGGGCAGGCAGACTCCGACTCCTGCACCCGGCGGGGTGACGTCTTGCACCATCGCGCCCGGGGAGTACTCCTGCGGCGGGCACCAGCGGTCGAGTGAGTCGGGAGCCGGCCTATCTGCGGGCCACTGCCAGCGCGGCTGCCACGAACGCCGGGACCAGCGGGCGGTCGTCGCGCGGCGACCAGGCGATCACGATGCGGCTCTCGGGAGCGTCGAGCACCGGCACACAGACCACACCCTGCGGCGCCGGCGCCACCAGGGAGCGCGGCAGCACGGCGGCCGTGCGGCCGATGGCGACCAGCGAATACAGCTGGGCGATGTCGGTCACCTCGGGCCCGGTGCCGCTCTGGTGCGCGTGCCGGGTGCCTTGCGGCACGTCCCTCCAGCGGGGCATCGTCTCGCCCTCGAGATCGGCGAGACGCAGCGCGGACCGGGTGGCCAGTTGATGATCGGCGGGCAGCACCGCCACGCGCTCCTCGATACTGAGTGTTTCGTGATCCAGTCCCTCGAGATCGTCGAACGGCGCGTACAGCAGAGCCACGTCGGCCTGGCCCGCGCGCAGTCGGTCGACCCGGTCGGCCGGTCCGCTGAAGATGATCTCGACGCGCTCGGCGTCCGGCTCCTGGGCGTACCGGGCGAGGATCGCCGAGAGCAGACCGGCGTCACCACCCGGCTTGAGCACCAACCGCAGCCCGCCACCGAGCCCGGCGGCCCGGCGCGTGTGGTCGACCGCGGAGCTGACTGCGTCCAGGGCGTACCGGCCGTGTCGCAGCAGCGCTTCGCCTGCCGGTGTCAGGGCGACCTGCCGGCTGGAGCGCGCGAAGAGCTGCACGCCCAGCCGCCTCTCGATGCGCGCCACCGCCTTGGACAGGGCGGGCTGTGCGATCGCCAGACGCTCGGCGGCGCGGCCGAAGTGCAGCTCCTCGGCTACGGCGACGATGTACTCGATCTCTCGGGTCTCCAGCTCAGCCATGCCTCAAGGATATCGATCGAGAGCGAACAGGACTTGGACAGGCGACGGCCCGGATTGTTTCCATAGCTGCATGATTCAGCACACGATGCTCGTCTCCTTCGAGAACCCGATCCCCGACGCCGACCTTGACCGATTCCTTCAGGACATCGAAAAGGTGATGCTGGACTCCGGGCACGTCCGCACGGCGGCCGCCGCGCGCCACATTCCCGTACCCGGCGAGGAGGAGATCCCCGCCCGGATCGCGACGGCGGTGATCCAGTTCGGGGTCGCCGATCTGCCCACGCTCGGCGCAGCGTTCCAGGCGCCCGGAGTGGAAGAGATCATCGGCCGCTGGCAGACGCAGCACCCGTACCAGGTGGCGTTCGTGAACCACATGCCGCTCGGCTGACCTATCGGCACCGGTCCTGCCCCCGCACCGCACAGGGGCAGGGCCGGTGCGCACCCTGCCCCGTATGCTCCGGGCGCGGGTTGGAGGACGGGACGCTGCGTCGCGCTGGCGTCTCGGGCCACGGTTTCAGCAAGCTGATCAGTTAGCACCGCTTCGGGAGGGACGACGCCGAAGCAAAGCGCCCTGGAGCCTGCCGCTGGAGGACCGCGTCCGGCGAGGCATGATCGAGGTCACCGAGCGCTTTGTCAGCAACGTGCCGAACGTGTCGATCACTCCACCGGCGTCAGGATCGTCCAACGCGCTGGTGAGCCGTTCCTGCACGACCGTGCGTGAGGCCGGCCCGCAGCAGCTGTGGTCGCGGCTGGAGCGGATCCGGGACCGGCTGAACCGGGAGGGAGCGCTGCTGCTGCACGGCACCACGGTGCAGATCACCCCGGACGCAGTGACGGCCCTGTCCCGCGGGAGCTGGAAGCACACCCCGTGAGCTGGCGGTCTGATGCGCAGAGCCTGTGATGCGGAATGCGAAGCGCGGCAGAGGCAGCATCGGCCGCCTCCTGTTCATGCCGAACTGGGCACTGCACTCGACGCCAGCAGTCCGAACCGCCTGCTCCACCGCGAGGATCTCGCCGTGCACACTGAGCGCACCGTCTGGGCCGCCCGCCGTCTCCGATACGCGGCGCTGGAGCCAGCGCCGGTGCTGTGCCGTCACGGGCCACGACCTGCCGTTACGCCGCAGATGTCACAGCAGTCGTGGGCAGCTCAACGACGACCAGCTTCATTCTGTGATCGCAGTACGGCGACTCGCGCGCGCATGGCCAGCGCGTCCCGGTGCATCCGGCACGCGGCTTCCCTCATCCGCACCGCCTCGTCGATCACCGTCCGACACCGCGCTATGGTCGCTCGCACCTGCGCGTAGGGGTCATCAGAAGTCACTCTGAGCGCCGCCTTAACCGTTGGCCGAGAAGTGGCAGAAGGCACGCATTCAGTGCTCGTCGCGGAGGCGGCGTGCACCACGGAGTCGGTGCACCTGCTTTTCCACTGTCCCACCTCCAGTCCTTCGACCACGAACCGATAGGGCCCGCAACCCGCCGACAGCTGACGGGGAAACGCCGCTCGCCTGCCAGGCGAGCGGAACAGCCCGGCTCTGCGCATACGCAGCCTCCTGCCGTGCGGCTGCCGGGCCGCCCACGGCGTGCCATAGGCCGGCCCGGTGCGGGCTACTTGCCGCTGTAGACGGGGAAGGCGGCGTGCTCGCCGTAGTCGCGCTCGTCGAGGGTGCCCAGCGCGGTCATGTCTTCAGTGGAGATTTCGAAGTCGACGTCGGCGTTGGAGCGCATGTGCTCGGGGTTCGCGGTCTTCGGCAGCGGCTGGGTGCCCAGCTGCAAGGCGTAGCGGATGCACAGCTGCGGGACGCTCACCTCGTATTTCTCGGCGATCGCGGTGATCTGGCGGCTGTCGAGGAGTGTGCCGTGCGCGATCGGTGAGTACGCCTGCACGAGGATGTTCCGGTCCTGACAGAAGCCCAGCAGCTCGGCCGGGGTGTTTCCGGCATGGAGGAGCACCTGGTTGACGTGCGGTGCCACGGTGGCGTGGGTGAGGATGTTCTCCAGGTCGGACTGGACGAAGTTCGACACTCCGATCGCGCGGATCTTGCCCGCCGTGTGGGCGCCCTCCAGCGCGCGCCACGCCTGAAGGTTGCCTTCGGCGTAGTCGCTGCCGCGGAAGTCGTCCCACGGCTGCGGGGCGTGGATCAACATCAGGTCGATGTAACCGATGTCCAGCTTCGCCAGCGACTCGTCGATCGCGGCGACCGCTGTGTCGAAGTCCTTGATCTCCGCGGCCAGTTTGGTCGACACGAACAGGTCCTCACGCGCGACACCGCAGGTGCGGATGCCTTCCCCGACACCGCGCTCGTTGCCGTATGCCTGAGCGGTGTCGATGTTGCGGTAGCCGGTCTCGATCGCCGCGCGGACGGCATCGGCTGCCTTGTCGTCGTCGATGAACCACGTGCCCAGGCCGAGCTTCGGGATCTGGACGCCGCCGGCCAGGGTGTAGGTCTCGTTCAAGATGGTCATGCGCTTTCTCCGCTCTTCGGGAGCCGGCCGTACACCTCGTCGGTGACCGGCTCGAGCCATTCGTTGCTGACGCCCTCGCCGGGGGTGATGAAGGCGATGTGGGAGAACCAGGAGTCGGCCTTCGCGCCGTGCCAGTGCTTGGTGCCAGCCGGGACACGGATGACCGTGCCGGGGGTCATGCTGACCGGGTCCTGCCCGTCTGCCTGGTACCAGCCGCTGCCGGCCGCGCACAGCAGGACCTGGTCGCCGCCTCCATCCGTGCCGTGGTGGATGTGCCAGTTGTTGCGGCAGCCCGGCTCGAAAGACACGTTGCTGACCGGGACACTCCCGCCGGTCAAGGGGGCCAGGTAGCTCTGCCCGATGAAGTTCTCGGCGTAGGCATCGTTGGTCTCACCGAGCGCGAAAGGCTGCTCGAAGCCGTGATCGGCCATGTCGGATAACTCCTTGATCAATTACGGGTAGTGGTGTTCCGCAGACGCTGCCGGGACCGGCAGCCTGCGGTTACGGGGCGTCCGCGGGAATCGCCTTGAGCTGGGCGGCAGCGCCCATCGCGTTAGGCCATCCGGCGTAGAAGGCAAGGTGGGTGATGGCCTCGCCCAGCTCGTCCCGGCTCAGCCCGTTGTCCAGGGCGAGCTTGAGATGGAAGCCGAGCTGCTCAGAGCGGTAGAGGGCGATCAGCGCGGTGACCGTGACCAGGCTGCGGTCACGGGGCGACAGACCGCCGCGCTCCCACACGTCACCGAACAGCACCTCGTCGGTCAGATCGGCCAGCTTGGGTGTGACGTCGCCGATGGCTTGCTGTGCCGCGGACTGCTTCTCCGTCATGCTCTTCGCTTCCTTCTCCCTGACGTTCTGTGGTGCCGAATTCCACGCTGCCACGGGCGCCGGCGTCCGTGCAGAGGAGGAAGCTTTCCTGGGAAGAGAACATCCTGGGAAGAATTCCTCCCCCGCACGGGCGGAGTATTCGCTGCGACACTGGAGGCATGAGTCCATCACCGCATCTGAACGAGCTGGGAGAATTCCTCAAGGCACGCCGCTCCGAGCTCACGCCCCGCGCCGTGGGCCTGCCCGACAGCGCCGGAAGGCGCCGGGTGTCGGGCCTGCGCCGCGAAGAGGTAGCGCAGCTGGCGGCGATCTCCACCGACTACTACACCCGCCTCGAACAGGGCCGCCTGCCTGCCTCCGCCCCCGTACTCGAAGCCGTCGCGCAAGCCCTCGACCTGGACGAGGACGAGCGCCGGTACCTCTTCGGCCTCGCGGGCAAGGAGACAGCCAGGCCGCGCCGCCGGGCCCAGCAGAAGGTCCAGCCGCAGCTGCGCCGGGTTCTGGACGACCTCACGGCCACCCCGGCCATCGTCATGGGCCGACGCATGGACATCCTCGCCTGGAACCCGCTCGCCGCGGCCATGGTCACCGATTTCTCAGCCGTGCCGGAAAAGCACCGTAACTACGTCCGCATTCTTTTCACCGACCCTGCCATGCGGAATCTCTATGCCGACTGGAAAAGCGTGGCCCGCATGGCGGTCGCACAACTACGCATGGAAGCAGCCAAATACCCAGACGACCCACGGCTGACCACTCTGGTCGGTGAACTGTGCGTTCAGGACAAGGACTTCCGCACGTGGTGGGCTGCCCACCAAGTCGCCACCCTCAGCGTCGGGACCAAGACCCTTCTGCATCCCGTCGCCGGAGAGCTGTCGCTGGACTGGGACACCCTCACCGCCAGCACCGACCCCGACCAGCAACTTGTCGTGTGGACCGCCGAAGCCGGATCTCCCACCCACGACAGGCTGCGCATCCTTGCCTCGTGGGCCGCCAACCACGGCGCCACTTCCACCTCGTGAGCTGACCCCACCACTCCTGTAGCCCACCGTCCCGTAGTCCGCGCAAGGGCAGGCGCGCGGACGTCGCCCAGCCCGAACCTGAGACCGAGACTGTGACGCAGTTCAAGGGTGCCTTTCCCTTTACGGCCGCAAGCGGTTCTGTGCCCCCATCGGGGTCAGCAACGCGATTTCGCCATCCGGTTCCCCACGGTCAGCGAACGCCTTCCGCGCTCTCGCCGAGGGTGTCACCCGTGCGAGGCGTGCAGACCGGAGGCATCGCGCCCGGCATGCTGGAGTAGGCGTCGAGGGGTGTCTTGGCAGTGACAGCCGCGGGTGAGTCTCAGCTTGTTGCGTCAACAGCGTCCTGCACGGTTACGTGCTGCTCGAAGATCGATGCAGTGCCGGAGACTTGGAGCAGCCGCTGTGTCTGCGGCGTGATGCCGATGAGGAGCACCTGGCGTTGTCGGGACGAGCGCAGAAGCACGTTGAGCATCGAGGAGTCGCAGAATGCCAGCCGGCTCAGGTCGAACGCGATAGCGCCTTCGTGTGAGCGGAGCACTTCGGCGACTGTCAGTTCCAGCAGGTCTGTGCTGGTGAAGTCCACTTCCCCGGCCACCGAGATGACCCACAGGTTCCCGGCCCCCGATGACACGACCCCGCACGCGCCGCGCTGCTCGCGCCGCCGCACATTCATCCCCTTGCCCTCCTCGCGTCGCTCAGCTACTCGCAAACATCGTTGTCCTTAGGCAACTGTTCGAGAAGGGGACGATACGCGTGGAGAAGCGTTCCGTCATACCCGCGGGAATGGATCGAGGCGAAACGTTCACACGCGTCGCGACGTGTGGATTCAGATGCACCGGGCACGGTAGGCGGACGGATCGGCACGAGAGGGACGCATGCTGTTCACGACCGACTCCACCTGCGTGTCGATGACGCGAGCCCGCCAACTCGCGGGCACACACCTGGCGGAGTCTGGGCTGCGCGTGGACGTCGAGGCCATCCTGATCGTGGTGAGTGAACTGCTCACGAATGCCATCGAGCACACCATCGAGCAGTCGTGGAGACTGTCGGTCTTCACGACCGATGGCACCCTCGTCGTCGAGGTTACGGACTCGGGAAACACGCTGCCCGTCGAGCGCGACGGAAGCCGCCTGGACGGTAGCGGTGGCCTTGGGCTCGGCCTGATCCGATCGCTGTGCGATTACACGGAGGCCGCCGTCACCGCCACCGGAAAATGCGTGAGCGCGCGGTGGTGGATTGCCCGGGTTTGATGCACCGCGCTCAGCCGGAATTCAGGGCCGGGCGCGAGTCGCCGGGCCCGCTCCCGTTCCTGCGTCAATCCGACGAGCAGTCGAACGTGACGCTCTGCACGCACTGTCGTTTCAGTGGTCACGACGGTGGGTGCCGTCCACCACCGGCCGGTCCCAGTACTCGAACCCTGGGACCGGCCGAGTGCCTACAGCCTTCGGCGAGTCCCCCCACGCGGCAGAGGGACTCGCCCCGGGGCTCACTGCCGAACCCACAGCCCTGGTTGTACCGGATCAACGATCCGAAACGCTGTCGGTACGTGTCCGGAATCCGCGGCGACGCAGCCAGGGCAGATGATCAGAGGGGCAACTGGGCACCCTTGGCCTTCTTGGCCACAAACTGGCTGCCGTCGCTAACCGTCTCGCGCAACGTCTCCAGCGCGCCCCGAAAGGCCTGCCAGTGGACGGCCAGGCTTCGCCATGTCCAGGTACTCGCTCAGCGTCTCGCGGCAGCGGCGTGCGGAGTTGACGCAGTACTCGGCCTCGACGGGCTCCCGCGGCCCGTAGTCGCGGATCACCTGGCGGCCGCGCAAGAAGTTCATCACCAGCGCCGCAACCTCGCGGTCAGACCGGGTCCACTGCCCTGACACTCCGAAGAACGGCGTCGTCGCGCCTGTCAACTGGTATTTCATCGCGAACCCACTTCCCCAGGGCCTACAACCAGGGTGCGCCTCCCACTCCGAGAACACACGGGGAGTGGCTCCCAGCCACATTGCCCGCATGGCGATCACGATCCGTCTGTGTGCCACTGGTGGCTGCCACCACGCCCGCGACCACCTAGACGGACGCACACGCGCATCGAAGCCTCGGTGCTGCTCTCGGACACTTGGCTCGAACCGTCCTCTCCGGGACAGGCCGTGAACAGCCTGCAGGTCTAGCGACGGGAGATTGCCATCCGCGCCCATCAGCGTCGAGCAGAACTGTGGATCGTGAAACGCTCCTGCGGCGGGTGGGGGCGTGCGTTTACTTTCGTGGGTTGCGTGAGCGAAGCGTGGTCAGCGGAGCGGTTGCTTCCGGGCGCCGATGACTTCTGGGTAGGAGGTCTGTCAGCCTGGATGACATGATCGCTTTGGTTGCCCATGACGGGCGGAAGAAGGACTTAGTGGAGTGGGCCAGGTGTCACCGAGGAGGGTTGGCAAACGAGAACCTGGTCGGAACCCGCAGCACGGCGGAGCTGCTGCGCGAGGAACTCGATTTGCCGGTAAGGGGGTTGGCGTCCGGGCCGAGTGGGGGTGATCAGCAGATTGGCGCCGCGATCGTGGCAGGCGAAGTCTCCGTTCTGGTGTTCTTCTGGGACCCGCTGTGGGCGGCTCCACACGGTGACGATGTTCGCGCGTTGCTGCGGATCGCCACGCTGCACAACGTCACTGTTGCAGTGAATCCGGCGAGTGCGGATGCAATGTTGTCCATTGACTTAGCTGCTCGTGCGGCCTGACAGGGGCTGAAGGGGCTGGACCCTCGCGTTGGCACAGCCTGACGACGGCCGACGACCGACAGGTGTGGGCACTCCTCGACCTCTCGCCCGCTGAGGCGTAGCCGTGCTGCTCAAGGGTCGACGGCCCGGATCCGCGAGTGGCTCTGCCCCGCCGAGTCCGGCCGCTGCACCAGACTGCCGCCATGAACCAGCATGAGGCCCGCGCGGCATTGGCCAATTCCTATAGGTCAGGCCGCCTTGGCGAGCTGGAGTTCAAAGAAGGTACCGTCTCGGAGCATCACGAAGAGGACGTCGGCCCGGCGTCTGGCGAGGCAGAGCAGGGCCTGGGTGTGGTGCTTGCCCCGGGCGATCTTCCTGTCGTAGTGGGCCCTGGATGCCGGGTCGCCCAAGGCCGCGAAAGCGGAGAGGAAGAACGCCCGTTTGAGCTGTTTGTTTCCCCTTCGGGGGGCTGTTCGCCGCGGATTGAGGAGCCCGAGCTCCTGGTTGCCTGTGCGACTCCCGGGGAAGCGGCGAGGTGGCCGACAGTCGGGAAGGTGCTGCTGTCGCCGACCTCGATCAGGACGCGGGCTCCGGTCCTGACGCCGACTCCCGGCATCGACCTCCGGACCTTCGAAAGAGGGAGAGCCTCCTGGAGTTCCTCGATCCGCCCGGCCAGCAGTTTGCGCTGGTCAAGGACCGCGGCCAGGGATCCAGCCAGGCTCGGGACAATGAGCGCTGCCGCATCGGTGCCCGGAACGGCCTCGCCCGACTACGACAAGCACCGTCCCGTGCTTGGCCTGGAGCTTTGCGAACAGCTTGCAGAGCTTGGGTTTGGTGTTGGGCGGACGTTCGTCGAAGGCTTTCTTCCTGGCCCGGTGCCCCCCTCCCGGATCATCAACAACAGCTGAGCAGGCCGGCGATGCTGTCGCAGTACGCGCTCGCACCGAGCGACCACGTCTTGCTCTTGGTCTGGCCGCACCCGACGAGCACGGCCCACGGTCACGGACGATGCCTCCGGCGGGAGGTCGGCCGGCACCGGGTGGGAGGGGGCGCCGTTCCCGGCCGCGGGGCACATCGTGGGGAGCGTGGAGGGCTCCCATCCAGTTGCTCGATCTCGACGTAGGTGACCTCGCCGAGCGGGTACACCGCTGTCACCCGGAAACTGAAGTCGCGTTCGGGCTCGCCCGGGGGACGTTGGGTCCAGACAGAACCGACGTGTGGCTGTGCGGTCATGAGCCGTGATTCCAATCTCTGACGGCCAAGGCCACCGCCAGCACAGACCAGTACCCGATGATGACCACCACCCTGGCCCGAGGCTTCTGGTAAGCGTCGTCCCACCATCGCAGCACAAAGGCGCCTCACGGAACGACGACGACGATCACCGCAACGCCCAGATAGACGCCCATCCAGCCCCCTTGTAATCGAGCGCTGATGATAGGTCCCGCACGTCGAGAGCGGCAGCGCCCGCCGGCGAGCGACACCCTGTCGAGGAGGCCAAGGTCATCTGACACCAGCGGCTGACACCAACAAGGGCGTGCGGAGCCGATCAACGCCCTACCCCAGCGACAGCCGGACCAAGTCTTAGAGGACGTTCATCACCGTCGAGAGACCCCGTCGTGCAGAGGAGCGGGAAGCGGAATGCGCGCCCGCCCCGGTCCGAGACGCCTGGTGGGCGCGGGATCAGAGAGGTCCCTGTGGGGGATCACACGAGATCTTCTGGGTCCGTCGGGCCAGTTCAGGGTGGGCGGGCGGGCAGGGGAACGCCACCCGCTCCGGCTCTGTCCGTGAGGCCAGGTTCTTCGTCATTCTGGGGGCCGTCGCATCGCCGCAGTGGATCCGTGGTCCAAAAAATGTCAGGGATTCGTCGAGATCACGGTGCGTCGTGCACGTCGGCTCCGCCCTCATCGAGACCGAGACGCAGGAGGACTCATGACCACCGCACCGAAACCGCAGCAGAGCCAGCAGATACCACCGCAGCGCAACCCGGCCGCCGTGCTGCCCAACGGGACCGCGGTCAACGTCACTTCCCTGAGCACCCCGCAGCGGATCGCCGAGTCGCGGGTTACCTCCGCCGGGTACGTCGAGTACAGCGTCGAGGGGGTCAAGGACTCCACGGGGGCGCTGCGTTGGTTCCGGGCCTGGAACGTCACCGCCCTCAAGAGCGTGAGCACCGGCGGCGCGGCGGAGGCGGCCCGGCCCAGCGCGGTAAAGGAACACGTCATCACCACCGACGCCGAGGTCTCCGCCACGGAACGCGCGGCGAAGAAGACGCCCGGCGGGCTGCTCCAGGAGTTCGAGGAGCAGCGCGGGCGCGTCTGGAAGGACAACCCGCCGCGGATATCGGATCTCGCCTACGAGGAGCAGGCCGGCTACAAGAAGTTCGCTCAGATCCTCACCGATCCGCCCGCCCTCGACGACGAGGGAATCAAGATCCGCTGCAAGATCGTCTGCAACCAGGAGTACATGGCGAAGCCGCACGATCTCGTGCCCGTGACTCTGGAGGTCCGCGACGACAAGGTGCTCGACCGGATCGCGGTCCTCGAACCGGGCAAGGGCACCAACGGCAATGTGTGCGTCTTCGAAGTCGCCTACACCTACCAGCAGTTGACCAAGCTCCTCGGCCTGCAGCCGCCGACCGGCACCACCGGCGCCGCGTTGCGCTCCTGGGTCGTCGAGAGAGTCCCGCAGCTCGGCGTGAAAGCGGAGTGGCTCACGGCCCAGACTCCGAAGGGGACGAACGCTCCCAACCACTACAGCGGCGGCATCAAGGGCAAGGGCGGCTCCGGCAAGGTCAAGCTGCGCCCGCTCACCGAGCAGGAACTGCTCGCGGCCGAGAGCGCGCGGCTCAGCGACTGGAACGCCGGGGAGCGACTCCGTGATGACCGCGCTGTCTTCCGCACCTTCCACGACGTCCTCCAGCCGGGCGAGGAGATGGCGACGGGCATCGAGGCGGAAGCCGAGTACGACGTCGGCAAGGAGGCCCACGACCGGGCGGTGAAGGCGATGGAGGCGTTGCTCGGGGACGCCTCCACCCGCAGCCAGCTGAACATCCTCGCGTTGAAGGCCCAACCCACGAAGATCACCACCGATACCTACTACGACACCCGGTCCCGGGCCCTGCTCAGCCGCGGCATCGGCCTGCGCCGGCGGCACTGCGAGGGCGATGCCGAGGGGACGTTCCTGTTCTCGGTGAAGGGCCGCTCGGTCGCGTTCGGCGCCGAGCGCTTCCGCCTCTCGGCACAGACCCAGCTGAAGGTTGACCCGGTGCACAGCACGCGGGTCGCGGCGCTGTGCGCCGACACCTCCACCGACAACGCGTTCGGTCGCATCGTGCACGACGCGCTGACTACGTCCTCGGCCTCCACCCGGTGGGGAACCGGTGAGGACTGGCTCCTGGAGGTGGCGCTGACCGTCCAGTCGACGCGCATCAAGTACTCCATCGAGCTGGCCAACGGCACCACCGTCGAGTTCAGCGCGGATACCGCCACCGCCACCGCGGGCAGTGCCTCCCACACGCTGTACTGCGTCGAGATCGGTGTGGGCCACCCCGGTCTGGTCGTGGGCGATTCGGCGTCCGGTACCAGCGGCTCGGGCTCCTCGCTGCCGTACACCCGGCCGTACCACGTCCCTGCCGACCTGGACAACAGTGCCCTGCTGCATAAATCGGACTTCCAGCAGTTCAAGGCATTGCGCGCCACGCTGGTCCCCTACCTGTTCGGCCGCAAGGAGGATGAGCTGACGCTGGGCGGCAACAAGGCCGTACAACTCGCCCGCGCGCTGGGCCTGCTGCACTGACCGACTCGGAGCGGCTCACCGCGGCTGAGCGCGGGACGGGAGGGACCCGCGGGTACCGGCGGCCGGGCGGGATACCACCACGCCGGGCCGCCCCGCCATGCGCCTTCTTGGGATGCCACGGGTGCATCTCGCTAGGGTGCGGTTCTTCTGAAGAGAAGCGGCCAGTAGGTCGGTGCTGATCGGGATGTTGTCGGCGGGGTCCCCCTCCACCGCCCAACCGAGCACACCCCGATCTACTGGCTACTTCCCTTCCGAGGATTCACGCCCCTATGGTCACACCCGTATGAGGCAGCGGAGAGGTGACAGCGTGGGCGCGAAGCGCCCGTCGGGTATTCGACCGTTCGACGAGACGTCCCTCTTCTGGATTCCGGTCGGCGTCATCGTCATGCTGGCCTTGAGCTGGGGAATCGCCGGGCTGATTGAGGGCGGCTGTGAGCGAGGCGCCAGGCGCGGCTGCACAGCGGCGGACGGCTACGAGTGGCATGGGTGGGTGCTGTTTCTCGCAGTGGTGCCTACGTACGTGGTGGTCATCACGGGACTGACCACCGACCGATGGCCACCCGCACTGGGCACTGTCCTGGGCGGCACCACTGGTGGGACGTACCTGATTGCCCAAGGACAGGCGACGCCGAACATGATCGTTGCAGGCGTCATGCTCGCGTTTTCCCTCACGTCCCCCGTACTGACATGGCATCGCCGCCGACATGGGACCCACGCCCGAACCTAGGTGGGTGCGACCGCGTAGCTGTCCACCAGTCCACCAGCTGCCGCTTCTCCTCAGAACCAGCTTCTGAGGCCGACATGCCACGTCGTTCGGGTAGCCCAGCGTCGACTTCGGTACCCCGACTGGGCTGGTTGCCTAAAGGGTGTTGCACAAGGCCGTGTTCGGGCAGGTCGGGGCCTGTGAGGGCGGTTTTCTGGTCATGATGTGCGGGCGAGGTTGTGCATCTGGGCGACGGCCTGGACGGCGTGGTGGAGGCCGTCGCCGTGTTGCCGGCAGTCGAGGAGGATCTTGTAGTTCTTCATCCGGCCGATCACGTGCTCCACCCGAGCGCGGACCCTGCGGTGGGCGGCGTTGTCGGCCTCTTCGCCCGGCAGCAGGGACCGCCGGGGGCGTTTGACCATCCCGCAGTTGAGGTAGGCACCGTCACCAAGCAGGGTCACGCCTTCGCAGTGCTCGGCCAGGCCGGAGGCGCGCCAGGCGTGCGCGTCCGCGGTGGTGCCCGGTACCGGCCGGGCCGCGGCGATCACCAGGCGGGTGTCGGCGTCCACGACGACCTGCACGTTCGCCGAGAACCGGTAATTGCGGCGGGAGGAGCCGACGCGCCGGTCGCGGACCGGGACCAGGGTGCCGTCCACGATCCACAGCCGGTCCGCCGCATCGGCCGGGCGGGCCACCGGCTCCAGCGCCAGCAGCGGCCCCAGCCGCTGGACCACCCGGCACACCGTCGAGGGGGCGATCCCGAACAGCGGTCCGAGCTGTCGCATGGTCAGGTTCGTGCGGTAGTACACGGCCACCACCAGGACCCGCTCGGCCAGCGGCAGGCCCCCCGGCCGGCCCCGCAGAGTCCCGTTGCCGCCCCGGTGTCGGACCGTCTTCAGCAGCCGCCCGAACCGCTCCACCGACAGCCCCGTGAATGTCTCCACCCACACCCGTTCAGCCCTCAACACCCCAGCCATACACCGGAGATGCCCAGGCCGCGGCCTTGTGCAACACCCTTTAGGGCCTGTCCGATCGGTCGTGGCCAGGCGGCGATGGAACGTCTGCGTCGCCCCCTGGGCTGTGCGGCCAGCGGTCACTGTTAGCCTCGGGCTCCCGTTCGCGGCTGCCGCGTGCGGTCACAAGGGAGCATGGGCAGGATGGGTGGATCTCCAGGTCAGTCAGTGGCGAGCGCGGAAGAGAAGCCGTTCCTGATGCCCGTCGAAGACGTCCTTCGCCTGCAACAAGGCAGGGTGCTCATGGTGACGGGTCGGGTCGAACGCGGCCGGGTGCGCAAGGGCGACACAGTGGAGATCATCGGCTTGGGTGGCAGCGCGACCGCCCTCATCGCGGACATCGAGCAGCACCAGTGCATCGGGGAGGCGAGTACGGATATGAACGTGGGGTTGCTGCTGCGTGGCGTTGCCTCGGACGCCGTCGAGCGGGGCCAGGTGCTCGCGACGCCGAGCTCGGTCAGTGCCCATGTCGGCTTCACTGCCGACATCACCCTGCTGTCCGAGGAGCAGGGCAACGTGGACGTTGTCTCCGGCGATCGCCTCCGTTTTCACACCCGCACCGCCGCAGTGTGGGGCACCGTCACGCTGCCCGAGGGCGCCGACACGGTCCGACCGCATCACGGAGCCGAGGTGACCGTGGCACTCGAAGAGCCTGTTGCACTGGAGGCAGGCCAGTCTTTCGCGTTCCGTCACCACGGTCGTGCCGCGGGCTCCGGCACCGTGACTCAACTCCTCCCGCGCGGAGCTTCACTGGCGGAGCCAGAGCCGGATTGCCGCGACAGTGACCGTGCCTTCAAAGACGAAAGCCCTTTTGTCGAAGCGCATCGCGACAGCCCCGAGAGTCTTGAGGTTGCCGATAAACCGCTCGACTTCGTTCCGGTGGGCCTGCCTCCCGTACTCCCGCGGCGGCGTCGGTTGGCCCGCTGGTTCTCCGGCTCCGGAATCGCATGAGCGATCTGGCGTCGGCGCAGGTAGCGGCGGTTGCGGCGCGAGGAATACGCTTTGTCCCCGCCTAGACGATCCGGACCTTCTGGCTCGGGTAGCGCCTCCCTGCGGCAACGGCTCGGCTTCGGGCACCTGGCAGGTATCGCGGAGTTCAAAGAAAATTGCCGGGCGTAATCCTGGCCGGCAAATTCTCCGATGCCGAAGCTAGCACCAAGTCCCGTCTATTCTCTGGACCACGATGTTCCCTCCGGAAACCCAGCCCTTCTTGCCGGAATCTCGATCGATCACGTAATACCACATGGCGCTGGTGGAACTGGCCCTCCACTCACAGCCGATGCTGAAGTCTGTCCATTTCGGAACGGTCTGGCCGGTCGTAGCACAACTACTGGCGGGGCCCTTGTAGAAGTTGTAGCCGTTGTACTTGTCGGTGAAGTACCCGTAACCGCTCTGCAAACCACCGTTACCGGGCGTCCAGTTGCAGTTGACAGCCGCCTGAGCGGGGCTCCCGGAAAGACCGGTGAGTGTTGCTGCTCCCACGAGTACCACGGATGCAGTGAATGCGGTGAGTTTCATCCGGTTCTCTTTCTCTGTCGGTGAGGTCCGTCAGCTGGCGAGAGAATTGCTGACGGGTCGCAGCTGCGAGCATGCCTTGGCTTCCGCTTGCAGGCATTAGCAATCCGTGCCACCCCGTTGGCACCGCGTGCCAGAAAGAGCAGCCCCGGCCGCAGAAAGGCACTGCCGCTGCGACAGTCCCCCGGACCTCACCCCTCACAAGGGCGAGCGCAGAAGGTCAGAGCAACCAGGGCGCCGCCGCGCTCACCACGCGCTCCCGCAGAAGGCACCACCTGCGCGCCGCGTGACGTGCAGATCCCCCTCGGCCGACGCATTCGTCGACACCCTCCCGACCAGCCCGGGGGCTCGCCTGGGAACCAAAAGTGCGCCGGTCACTGAACGACGATCGAGCGCGTTGAGGGTGAGCCGTCACTCCCACCGCTCCTACTAGGCCAAGAAGATCGCCCAGGGAAAGCACCACACCTAAGCCATGCTCTGCCTCACCCGACGCCGAGCCGACGTCATCTTCGCCGTGCTCCGCGACAACACCCTCTACCAGCCCCAGCCGACTTCGGTCACATGCCCCAGCAAGCTATCCGCGCAACGAAACCTAACCGGGCGCGCCCTCTCGCGCCTTGAGTCGGTACTCCCCCGGCGGCATTCCGTACACCGACCGGAAGGCGCGGGAAAAGTCAGACGCTCGCGGGAACCCCCAGCGTGCACCCACCGCATGAACCGGCACCTCGGCCTGCCCCGGATCGACCAGCGCCTGCGCGGCACGCTGCAAACGCAGCAAGCGAATGAGCGCGGCAGCCGTCGTGCCCTCAGCGCGGCAGAGGCGCTGCAGAGTTCGCACAGAAATCTGGTGTGCCGCTGCGATGGCGGCGGGCGAGAGGTCCGCGTGCATCAGATTGCGCCGCACATATGCGTGGATACGCAGCGACAGGAGCCGTTCCCGTGAGTCCGCCCGCAGTGCCGCATCCTGCTCAAGCTGGTGGGAAAGTACTGCGCCCACCAGGTCGAGCGTGATGACACCGAGCCGCCCGCAGTTCTGCACGCTCATGGACTCGGATCCGCCATCAATCAGTCCGCGTAGGAACTGCGCCAGCAGCAGGCCGGGGCCTTGGTCGGTCTGCATCGGTGAGGCAATCACGGCAGCGGCCTGTCGTGAAGGTATCGGCAGCAGCCGTCGGGGCAGATGTACCAAGACCGAGGCGGCGCGACCTCCACCTGGCCCGTAGGGCACCGAGCGAGCCTCCAGTGTCTGGGAGCTGTCGCACAGGACAAGCTGCCCGGGTATGAGTTCACAGCTCTGCCCTGCGTGCGCAAGAGACTTACGCCCAGAGGCGATCAACTCCAACTGGTAGGTCTCCGGATCGTTCTGCCTGATCAAGGCCGCGGTCCGTGAAACTGTCTCAGCAGCGCGGGAGACGGTGTTCACACGCACTTCGCCCAGTCCGAGAGCCCTGACGCGCACAGGAAAGGACTCGGTCGCTTTCGGTCGGACGCGAGTCGGCAGTTGGGAGGTAGACGTAAGGTCCATCCACCGCTCGGCCTGCTCCCGTGGGGGAACCACACAACTATCGTAGACGAGCTCCAATTCCGCCTCCTCGCAGTGGCGACAGTCACGTGCATGTTCCAGGTCAGCCGAGGCCGGCAATGATCGCCCCGGGGAACGGGACAAGCTTCGCCACAGACATGATTCACGGCTCCTGGCGTCTCTGACGCCCATTGGGCATGATGCACCGAAAGGGCTGGAATGTAGCTCTCCTCCAGTGAGTTCCTTCGGCATCGATCTCTGCTGATCACAATGGTTCTCCGGGTCAGGACGTCGTCTGACCGATCCAGCCGCCATCCCTCATTCAGCGGCTTGGAAAGGCACCGCGAGACTGTACTTTCGCCGCCCCACACGCGGACTGCGGCTCGTTCTCCACGGCCAGTTCTTTGACGGCGACTGCAGGCCGATGGCCATCCCCATTCGGTGTGACGGTGAAGGTGAAGCACCCCGTCACGAGTGTCTCGCCGGTGAGGAAGACCCCCCGCCCGACGCCCAATAGCTCTGCCGTCACCAGGACGTCAGGACCGTGCCGCTCGATTCCGACCAGGCCATGAGCTGGCTTCTCGTGGGAGAAAAGCCGAGCGATCTCGCTGTCGTCCAACACGCCGTCGGCCGACGCCCCGACGAACTCTTCTTGCCGAGCCTCGGCACCACACCGCATGTCAGCGCGGGCCTTTCCCTCGGCGCGGTCATCCGCCGTGGCCGCCCAGATCCACGCCCCGATGACGCACACGAGAAACAGCACGAGCACAGCCAGGCAGCCGTCGAACAGGCACCCTCTGGCAGTTCCGCCCCGCGTCCCGTCGCGTCTCCCCATGACCTGATCATGCCGGTGCCCGGACCGGATAGGTCGCACGATTCCAAGCCGTCGCTCACTCTGCCCCTGCTCGAAACCTCCGCAGTGGATTTCCCCGTTCGGGCAGTTGGTTTGCAGTTGGCCTGGGCGGCGCCGAAATGGAGGCGTCGCTGTTCGGCTTGAACATGGAAGGTCCAGTACGCCGGGAAGTCGTTGTTGCTGATGACGGCGCGGAGGATGAGGAAGGCCTCGGCGCCCAGGTCGCTCCATCTGCTGACCCCGCGGCTGCTGTCTGTCGAACGCATGGAGGGGTGAACGTCATGCCGTGCGGTATGACCCCAGGGCAGCATCCAGCCGTACGCTGAGCAGCTGCTCAGCGGCCCGCTGTTCTGCAAGATCGGCGGCCTGGTCCGCATCGCTCGGCGGTGCTTGGGGGAACCGGGCTCGGTGAGCGGCGTGGGCGGCGTCACCGGCCTCCACCGCGACCGGCAGCGCGCGCAGTCGGTTGAGGGCGGCCTGCCTGCGCTCGATGCGGATCCGCCGGGCCACAAGCTCTCCAACTTCGGCGCGCTCGGCGGGGCACGTAGCCAACGTGGTCCTCCGCTCGCAGGCGCGCGCCAGCAGAGCCCGGGTGTCCGCACCGCACCGCACCGCGCAGATCAGCCAGGTCGGTGTCGCCGAGGCCTTCGGCCCGCACTGCGACGGCCAGGTCAACTGCGTCGCGCAGCAGCCGCTCGGTGCTCTCCCGGCTCGCGCACATCGGGCAGTGTCCGGCCGCGTCGGCGGCGCCGCAGTTGCAATACGGCATCGCCTGCTGGCGTGCTGCGGCTGCGGCTGCGGCCGCCGTCTGCTCGGCATGCTCGTGCACCCGGCGCTCCTCGATGGCATCCGCCCGTTCTTGCCGCTGGCGGGCATGCTGCGCGCGGCGGCGGACCAAGGCCTCGGGGCCGCCGGCGGTCTGCTCGCACAGGTGCTCCTCGAGGATGCGGCTCCGCTCGACGTCGGTCAGGTGCGGCAACTGGCGGGCGATTCGCTCGGCCGTGGCGTGGCGGCGGGCGCGGCGCAGGTCGATGACGTTTTGACAGTTGTCGCAGTCATCGCTCCAGGCGAACCTGCGGCTCGCCGCGAAGGTGAGGGAGATCGCCTCGGAGAGCCCGCATCGATGCCGAGGTCCCCGAGGCCGCCGGTGATCGCTACGACGAGAAGGGCATGTCGGCCCTGAACAAGTAGAACCCCCGGGTCGCTCCGACAAGCCCAGCGCTCCGTCACCACGACTGCGGGCGAGCACGCCGGCCGGCACCGTACGCCGGCTGACGTGCCCGCCCGCGGGTCCCGCGGAGCCGGTCGGAGAGCGGCTCAGGAGGCCCCGTCGAGGACCTCCCGCAGCCGCCGCGCGAACTCGTCCGGCTTGCCCGGATATCCGAACTCTCCGTCGCAGAAGCCGCCGTGATGGCTCGGGAACACGGTCACCCGCTGCCCGAGCAGTTCGGCGGTGGCGACGGACGTGCGTCCGGTCAGCACGTCCTTGGACTCCTCGCCCACCGCGATCACCACGCGGGTCGGCGCCGCGTCGATCGCTTCGACGTCCGGCCGGTAGTCGCTGACCGCCCACGACCGGTCGGACAGCAGTGGATCGTCACGCGTGCCGTCGTCGTCCGCCGGCATCCCGAAGGCGGCGGGGTCCGCCTCCGGCTGCGCGAAGTACGCGTCGGTGAACTCTCCCTGCCACGACGTCATCACCACGAACGCGGCCATCCCCGCCCCCCACCCCCGCTTCTCGTACGCCTCCCGGACACCGGCCCGCGCCCGCACGGCCGCCGGGCCGTCCGGCGGGAGCGTGATGAGGGGCGGCTCGTGCGCGACGAGGGTGGTCACGTCCCCCGGGTGCTTCGCGACCACCGCGAGTGCGGTCACCGCGCCGCCGCTGCTGGCGAACATCTCGACCGGCCCTGCCCCGAGCGCCTCGATGACGGCGTGCACGTCGTCGGCCTGGGTCTGCGGCGTGTGGTCGACCCGTCCGTCCTTGCGGGTGCTGCGCCCGATCCCCCGCGGGTCGTACGTGACGACCGTCCGCTCGGGAAAGCGCGCCGCGAGCGCGGCGAAGCCGGTGGCGTCCATCGGCTGCCCGATCATGAACAACGGCGGGCGCCCCTCCGCGGTCGGCAACGTCCCGCGAACGTCAAGGACGAGGTCCACACCGGCTGTCTCAAGTACTCGAGTCTCCATGCCCTGGCAGACCGGCGGCACCCTGGAAACTCATCGGCGCGGCGCGCGTCACGTTCCCTGATGAAGCGCCTTGGTCAAGGTGCTGTTGGGGCAGCGCCGAGCTCGTCAGGCGCGGCGACGCCGAAAGGCCCCTCTCGGTGCCGGTGGATCGTGACGGGGCACCACTGCCCTCGGCGCCGTCTGACCTGGGCGTCACCGGGTACAGGAGGGTTGGCGATCAGCCGGGCCGACGGGCCGTCCGGGAGCCTCGTAGGATGATGGCGACGTGACGAATCAACCGCGGACCGACCTGCCACAGCCGCCCGAATGGTGGCAGTCGCTGCACCACATGTGGTTGCAGGCGATGCGCGTCACCGACGTGACCATGATCGCGGACTCGGTCTACGCGTCGCTGGCCGCGCACCCCGCCGTCGTCGTGGTGATCGGCAGCCGCTGGACGTCACGCGGCGGCTCCTACATACGCTCGTTCCGGCCGGGCGACGCACAGGCGATCACCCGACGGCCCGGAGATCCGGACTGGCCGGACAGTGCGGAGTGGCCCCCGGCTCTCGCCGACGGCCGGGAACCGGCGGTGGGTCCCGCGACGGCAGGGGAAGGCTCCCGGCTGGCTCGCGCCGGTGGCGGCACGCACGTGATGGAGTGCGTGTTCCCCCTCGGGCCCGACGACAGCGCCGGGCTCTGGCTGGGACTCTCGGAGTCCGCGACCGAAGCGGACACCCGCATGGTCTGCGCACAGCTCGCCCAGGTGGCCGACGTCCTCATCGCCAGCAACCGGCACCTCCTCATGGAGCGGCTCCACGAGCGCCGACGCGCACGCGACGCGTTCCTGGCGGAGGCGTCGCTCCAGATGGACGCGAGTCTGGACGCGGAGGAGACGCTGCGACGGGTGGCCCGCCTGGCGGTTCCCGCGGTCGCCGAGGGATGCGTGGTGCACCTCGCGTCGGCGAACGGCGGCCTCGCGCCGGTGGCCGTCGCCCATGTGGCGGCCACGGTTCAGCGCTGGCTCAAGCAGTCACCGGACGGCAGCTCCTGGCTCACGGACGTCGTGCACCGCCACGCCTCGCCCCACAGGACCGTCCTGCTGAGCGGCGCCGAGATCGCCCGGGACTCCCTCGAAGAACCCTGGCCGTTCGGGGACGTCGGGGCCATGAGCGTGAGCCCGCTCCAGGCGCGGGGGCGCACACTGGGCACGCTCACCTTTCTGTACGGCCGCGACGACGTCGAGGACGACCATGTGCGGATGGTCGACGACGTGGCCCGCCGGGCCGCGCTGGCCATCGACACCACCACGTTGTACGAGCAGCGGCGCCGGCACGTCGAGGCGCTGCAGCAGTCCCTTCTGCCGCCTCGGCTGCCCCAGGTGGAAGGACTTGAGCTGAGCGCGGCGTACGCCGTCGCCGACGACACGCTCGACGTGGGCGGTGACTTCTACGACGTGGTCGTGTCCGAGGACCGGGTCTGCCTGTTCATCGGCGATGTCTGCGGACGTGGGGCGGAAGCCGCTGCCCTCACCGGCCTGGCGCGGCACACCCTGCGCACGGTGCTGGAGGACGGCGTCGGACCGGGGCCCGCGCTCAGCCGCCTCAACCAGGCGCTCGTACGCGAGAAGACGTCCCGGTTCGTCACCGCCCTCGTGGTCGCCCTGGAGCGCACCGACCGGGGCTGGTCGGCCGAGGTCGCGAACGCCGGGCATCCCTGGCCGCTGTGGCGGCGTGCGGACGGTCGCGTGCAGGCGGTCGAGTCCCGCGGGCTGCTGCTGGGTGTCGTGCCGGACGCCCACTACTCGCCCGAGCGCCTGCACCTGACGGGCTCGGACGCACTCGTGCTCTTCACGGACGGGCTCATCGAGGCCCGGTCCGCCGACGGCACCCAATTCGAAGAACAACTCCCCGAGATCGTGAGCAAGTTCGCCGGGTCGGCAGCCGGTTCGGCGGCAGCCGACCTCATCGCCGCTTCGACGGCGTTCCGGCAGCTCGGCGACGATGACACTGCGGTGCTGATCGCGAAGGTGAAGTCATGAGGACGGACAACGGCGGCGGGCGCACCGCCCGGCAGCTCGACATGGACAGGATCCTCGTCGTGGAGGACTCCCAGGAGGACGCCGAGGCCATCGAGCGCGCACTGGCCCGCAGCCATCCGATGCTGCGCCTGGAGTTCATGGACCGCGGCGAGGAGGTGGCCGGTCGGCTGCTCGCCGACAGCACCCCGCCCGGCGTCGTGCTGCTGGATCTGAACATGCCAGGCATGAGCGGGCACGACGTCCTGGCGGCGGTCCGCGCGCAGCCCGACCTGGCCGCGGTCCGGATCGTCGTGTTCACGACGTCCACAGCCCCGGCGGAGGAGGACGCCTGTCATGCCGCGGGTGCCGACAGCTACGTCTACAAGCCGCTGAACTTCGACCTGTTCCGCACGGTCCTGACCGGAGCGATCGACTACTGGCTCCGCTCCCCCGGCTGACAGATCCAGCCCGGCCCGCCCGGCGCGGGATCCTCACCCAGGGTGAAGCAGAAGGCCGTGCCCCTGCCGGGCTCGCTGTCCAGCCAGACGCGGCCGCCGTGGCGCTCCACGATCCGTCGGACCACGGCGAGTCCCACACCGGTGCCGCCCCCGTGGTCCTGTGGACCGTGCAGACGCCGGAAGAGGTCGAAGACATCCGCCTGGCGCTCCGCCGGGATGCCGATGCCGTTGTCCCGGACCACCACCGCCGGTGCGGCGGCGGTCCCGTCCGGGGCGACCACGTCCTCGACGGTGACCTGCACCGTCCGGTCGTCGCGGTCGGCGGCGTACTTGGCGGCGTTCACCAACAGGTTCAGGAACACTTCGTACAGCCGATCGGGATCCGCGAGGACCGTCGGCAGGCGGTCGGGGCGCAGCAGGCGGACGTGCTCCTCCGCCAGGCGCGCCCCCGCGATCTCGACGGCGGCGTCCAGCGCGTCGTCCAGCGCCACCTCTCGGCGGCTCAGGCCGGCACGACCCGTCCGGGCGTACAGCAGCAGCGAGTTGAGCAGGTCGTCCATGCGGGTGGCCAGGCGGCGCACGGTGCCCAGGCGGCGCACGCTGACGGGATCGAGCCGGTCGGCGGCGTCCTCCAGGGTGAACGTCGCCGCGTTGGAGATCCCGCGCAGCGGTTCCTTGAGGTCGTGCGCGGCGACGTGGGCGAACGAGTCGAGGTCGTCGTTCGTCATGCGCAGCTCGGTGTTGAGGCCGGCCAGCTCGTCCGCGTGCCGCAGCACGAGGCCCGTGAGCAGGCGCCACATCTCCTGCGCGGCCGCCTGATCGCCCGCCGTCCACGGCAGGCTGCGGCCACGGATCACCGAACGGAACACCGCCCCGGAGCCGCGCGGGGTGAGACGCTCGCCCCGCGGTCCGACGAGCACCGGCCGCGCGGGGTCCGCCGCCCACTGCCGGGGCACGGGACGCTCGACGCGCAGCCAGGCGAGGAAGTCGCCGCTGTCGCCGAGCGGGAGAACGAGCACTCCGGCGGGCAGCGAGCCCGTCGTCCGCGGCAGCGCGTCGGCGGCCAGCAGCTCGGGCAGCCGGTCGCTCGTCCACAGCTGTCCGGGCCCCGACAGGGCCGCGTGACGCCGCAGGATCTCCGGCAGTTCGTCGGGCACGTCCTGCCCGATCGCGGTGACCCGGTCCTCGCGCACCACCAGCAGTCCGTCGCCGCGCACCAGCCGGAGCACCGCGTCGGCGTGTTCGAGGAGTGACGTCTCGATGTCCGAGGTGAAGTGCCGGACCACGGTGGCGGCGCGCTCGGCGGACGAGGTGAGCACGTCCGCGCGTTCACGTTCCTCGATGGCGGCGAGTTGCATGGAGAACGCAACACCGAACAGTTCGCAGGCGGACCTGACCTCGGGCGTCAGGTGCGCGGGGGAACCGCCGTGACACGCGATCAGTCCCCACAGCCCGCCTTCGCGCAGCAGCGAGACGGACATGGAGGAACGCACGCCGATGTTGCGCAGGTATTCGAGGTGGAACTCGGACACGGTGCGCAGCGCCGCTCCCGACAGGTCGAGCGGACGGCCGGTGCTCTGGCGCAGCGGCGGATGCAGACGAGCGGTGGCGTCGTCGACGTCCGCGATGACGCGGATCCAGTTCTCCTCGTACAGGCGGCGCGCCTGCGGCGGGATGTCCGTGGCCGGGAACCACAGGCCGAGCCAGGGCTCCCAGCCGTCCTGCACGCTCTCGGCCAGCACCTCGCCCGGGCCGTTCACCTCGTCGAAGCGGTAGGCGACCACCCGGTCGAAACCGGTGAGGGCCCGCACCTCCCGCACGGCGGCCTCGCAGCATTCCTCCACGGTGGTGGCGCCGCGCAGCCTGCGCAGGGCGCGTCGCACCCCGTCGTAGAAGCCCACGGAACCACGGCTGTCGGTACGCGCGACGGGGCGCGGCTCGATCTCGAGGACCACGAGGCCGTCCCGGCGGTGGGCCGACAGGTCGAACCCGTCCCCGGCCCCTGCGGGTCCGGGCGGGATGCGCAGTACGGCCGAGGCGTCGTCGTCCGCGGTGGCCTCCAGCACCTCCTGCCAGTCCTCGTCGGCGAGCACTCTCGTGACGTGCTCCCCGACCAGCTCCTCGGCACGGATCCCGAAGAACGCGTCGAGGTTCTCCGCGGCCACCTCGACCACGCCGTCCTGCGGGCGGGCCGCCACGACCGTTCCGTACGACTGGACACCGCCCAGCAGATGGATCTCCTCGCGGACACACTGGGACAGGTCGAACTGCGCCGGCACGGACGCCTCGGCCTCACGGGTTCGGGCCGACAGCCACTCCTCGTACATGCACGCATCATGCACTGCGCCGCGGCGAGCGGCGCGGTCACGGTGCCGATCCGCCACCGGTCGCCGTCCGCGCCGCTGCCGCCCGGTCGGGTGTCATGCCTGGGACCGCTCGGGGTGTGCGGCGGTCCGTTCGGTGCGCAGCTCGGGTTCCAGGCCCTGCGCCAGGGGCGTCGGCCGCAGACCGGCGTCCGTCCGCCACGCCTCGAAGGCCCAGGTGGTCAGGGTGACGACGGCGGCCCCCAGGAGCCAGCCGCCCACGATGTCGCTGAACCAGTGCACGCCCAGGGCGACGCGGGTGAATCCGACACCGAGGACCGAGAGCACGGCGAGCGCCCAGCACACGGGCCGCCAACGGCGCGGGACGAGGGACAGGGCGACCAGCAGCAGGACGGCGCACGACGTGGTCGCCGTCATCGCGTGGCCCGAGGGGAACGAGTAGCCGGGGGCGTGCGCCACCGGGTCCGCCAGGGACGGCCGGGCCCGTTCGACCAGGAGCTTGGCCCCCAGCCCGATCAGACCGCCGGCCACCGCGGTCGTCGCCGACCAGGCGGCCAGGCGCCACGCACGCCGGTACAGGAGCCACAGCGTGACCACCAGGACCGCGCCGCGCAGTGTCAGCGGGTCCCAGACCCAGTTGGACAGGACGCGCAGCGCCTGGGTCCACGCCGGATGGTCCGTCGCGACGGCGTGCAGGCGTCGGGCCGCGCTCTCGTCGACCCGGTGCAGCGGCGTCCACCGGCTCTCGACGAGGACGACCAGCAGGGCGAAGGGGGCTGCCGCGAGCGCGGCGATGGTCGCCGCGCCGGTCAGACGCATGACGAAACGCCGGTCGGCCACTTGGCGACGGTGTTGTTGGAGACGACGGGCGCCGGCGCGCACCACCATGGTTCAGACTCCCGGGTCGGGTTGGATCGGTTCGGGCCGCTGGCCCCGGACGGCCTCCAGCTGTGCGGCGAAGGAGAGTCCGAGGAACAGGGCGATGGAGGTGAGGTACGCCCAGAGCAGCAGGGACATGAAGGCGCTCAGCGGGCCGTAGACGGTGTCGAAGGAGCCGCTGAGGTTCAAGTACATGCTCAGGGCCCAGGTCAGCAGGGACCACAGCACGAGGTAGACGGCCGCGCCGAAGGCCAGCCAGGTGTATCCGGGCTGGACCCGTCGTGGTGAGCGCCGGAAGATGACGCTGGCCGAGAGCAGGGCCAGGAGCAGGCCGAGGGGCCAGCGGAGCAGGTTCCAGGCGGTCGATGCGGTGCCGCCCAGGTGGTACACGGTGGCAGCGGCCTCGAAGAGGTCGTCGCCGGCGACCGCCATGATGAATCCCAGTCCGAGCGGCACACCGGCGGTCAGCGCCATCAGCAGGCCGCGGGTGTACTTCTGCGCGAAGGGGCGGTCGCGTTCGCAGCCGTAGATGCGGTTGGCTCCTCGCTCGATCTGGCACATCGCCGTGGTGACGTTGACCAGCGAGAAGATCAGGCCGAACCAGAGGGCGAGCTGGTTGCCGTCTCCGGCGTGCTGCCGGCTGCGGTCCAGCGCGTCCTCGACGACCGAGGCGCTGGGGCCCTGCGAGATGCGGTGGATGGTGAGTTCGGCCATCTGTCCGACGCTCTCGGTGTGCACGGCGGTGGAGAGTCCGACGAAGGCGATCGAGAGAGGCACCACCGACAGCACGGTCTGCAGGGCGAGGGCGCGGGAGTGGCTGAAGCCGTCGGCGTAGCGGAAGCGCATGAACGCGTCGCGCAGCAGTGGCCAGCGGCCGTACCTGCGCAGCGTGGCGAGGGCCTCGTCGCCGGAGAGTTCGTCGCCGGCCATGTCTCGCGTCGTCGGCACCCGGGTCGCGGTTCCCACGTCAGTTGCCTCCGGAGGGCAGCATCACGGTGAGCGCCCCGGGTCGCACCTCGGCGCGCAGCACGCGTCCCGGAGCGACCGGGTCACCGTCGATCTCCCGGGGCTGTGCCGTGTCGAACTGCACCTCGGCCTGCCGGAAGGTGAAGTATTCGACCGGTCCGGCCGGGGCCCGCGTGCCGTCGGGCTCGCGCTCGGCCGGCCGGGAGGACGCGGTCGTGCGGAGCAGGGTGTTCAGGGTGCGCAGCCAGCCCCACGGGCCGTGCGGGTCGAGGATCAGCAGGTCGAGCATCCCGTCGTCGGGCCGGGCGGCCGGGACGAGGCAGATGCCGCCCTGGAGCGTTCCGACGTTGGCGATCAGGACCATGCGGGCGGTGCGGTGCAGGGGCTGCTCCCCGTCGAGACGCAGCGTCAGTTCCATGCGCGGGGAGCGCACTTTCCTGAGGACGGCCAGGGCGTAGGCGAGCCAGCCGATGACGGCCTTGGCACGGCTCCCGGTGGTCTTCATCACCGCCGCGTCGAGGCCGGCTCCGGACATCGCGGCGAAGTGGGTGGCGGGGAGACCGTCGCCCTCGACGCGGCCCAGGTCCAGGCGGTGGGCGGTGCCCCCGAGCGCGCTGTCCAGGGCCTTCTTCGGGGTCAGGGGAAGGTGGAGGTTGCGGGCCAGCAGGTTGCCGGTGCCGCAGGGCACGACGGCGAGTCGTACGTCGCTGTCCGCGAGGGCGTCGGCGGCCGCCTGTACGGTGCCGTCGCCGCCGCAGACCACGATCAGGGAAGCCCCCGCGTCGCGGGCCTCGACGCACTGGCCGCGGCCCGGGTCGTCCGCGGTGGTCTCGACGAGACGGGCGTCGGCGTATCCGTGGCGGGACAGGCTCTGCCGCACGGTGTCGAGGACGGCCGCGTCGGCGGAGAGCGGGTTGTAGACGACCACGGCCGGGCCGCGCCGCTGCCCGTCGGGCGCGGGGGCGGCCGCCTGCGCGGGGACGCCTCCGGCCGCGTCGTCCTTCGTGTCGCGGGTGAGGACGGCGCGGCCGACGATCAGCAGCGACAGGGAGCCGTTGAGCATGCCGCCCATGACGTCGGTCGGGTGGTGCATGCCGCGGTACAGCCGCGCCGCGGCCACCAGCAACGGGAGCAGCAGCAGGGCGTATCCGACGGCCCTGCGCCAGGGGCCCCGTGTCCGGGAGAGCACCAGGACGGCGAGGCCGGCGTACAGCGCGGTGGCCGCCCCGGTGTGACCCGAGGTGTAACTGGAGGTGGGCGGGGAGGCGTCGAGCCGGTCGACCTCGGGCCGGTTCCGGTCCACGGCGAGGGTGATGAACAGGAACACCAGCGACTGGAGCGCCACGCCGACGGACAGGAAGACGGTCTCGCGCCATCGTGCCCGACGGGGGATCAGTACGAGCCCCAGGCACACCAGCACCGTGATGATGATGATCGTGAGCGTGTTGCCCGCTTCGGAGGCGACGAAGGAGACGTCGGTGAGTGCGCCGGTCCGTATCCTTTCGAGCCCTTCGTCCACGGCGTCCTCGTGCGCGAGGGGCCACAGTCCGCGGGCGGGACCCGTGATCAGCAGGCCCAGGCCGATCATCAGCCCTGTCTGCACCGCCGTCAGCAGGGCGATGCGCACGGCGGACCGGCCGACGGCGCCGGCGACAGCCGCCCGGGGAGAGCGCCCGGTGCCGGGGCGTACGCGGTCTTCCGCTCCGCTGGCCGGTCTGTCCGGTATGACGGCTGGCATCGAGTCCCCCTGGGTCGTTCTGGACGCATCGTCGTGGTGGAGCGGCGGATCGTCCGATCGCTGCTCCGGAGATGCCCGTATGCCCGCTCGACGCGTGCGCAGACCTCGTGCGGATCCGGTGTTTACGAAGTGCTCCTCGGGCCACCTGGACGGAGGCGGACGGGCAGTCCGCCGGAAGACGATCCGCACGGAGGTCTGACGATGACTGAGAACATCTGGAACTACCCGACCACCGCGGGCCACACGGTGGACGCGGATGTGACGGGCTACAAGGTCGAGGCCACGGACGGGCACATCGGGAAGGTCGACAAGCACTCCGACGACGTCGACTCCCAGTACATCGTCGTGGACACGGGTGTCTGGATCTTCGGCAAGGAGGTGCTGCTGCCTGCGGGCACCATCACGTCCGTCGACGCGGAGGCGCGCACGATCCACGTCTCCCGCACCAAGGACGAGATCAAGAGCGCCCCGGAGTTCGACAAGGAGAAGCACCTCGGCAACGCCGAGTACCACCAGGAGATCGGCACCCACTACGGCTCGCACCGTGCCCCCGGCACCGGTTCGACCGGCCCCACCGGGCCTGGCCGCATCTGACGTCAGGCATGGTTCGCCGCATGAGCCGCACACGGACACGGCCGAGGGGCCGGCATCACAGGTGATGCCGGCCCCTCGGCAGGTGGTGCCACCGGGCCGGTCTAGCCGTCCGCCGGTGCCAGTCGGGCCGGCGACGAGGGGACGGCTTCCCGGGGTTCGCGTCCCAGGCGCCGGACGGCGGGGACGAGCAGCATGACCGTGAGGAGGACGACCGCGACCGCGGAGGAGAACTCCAGGACGTGCGCCGCGCCGAACGCCTCGGCGGCGGGTCCCGAAAGGGCGCGGCCGAGGGGGATGACCATGATGGAGCCGGCGACGTCGTACGCGGAGACCCGGCTGAGGACGGCGAGCGGGATGTGCGTCTGGATGCTCGTCGCCCACATCACCCCCCAGAACGCGAATCCGCAGCCGCCCAGCACGTGGGCGGCGGCCGTGGCGGCGAAGGGCCAGCCGAGCGCGGGGGCCAGGGGATTGAGCGCGAACATCAGCATGGCGAGCGCCCCGGCGACGACCGGCTTGCGGGGGCGGGCGCGCAGCCCGAGGAGGCCGCCGATGATCGTGCCCGCGCCGTCCGCGGAGGCGATCCATCCGTATCCGTTCGCGCCGTGCTGCTCGGTGATGAGCGCGGCGCCCAGCGGCAGCGCGGGACCGAAGACGAAGAGCCCGAAGACCGACCAGATGAGGATGACGCTCCACAGCCAGTCGCGGGAGCGGAACTCCCGCCAGCCGACGGCCAGTCGGTGCCAGATGGGCGCGGTCTCCTCGTCGCGGTGGGTGGCGAGGCGGCGCAGCGGAAGCAGCCCGAGGGCGCTGACGGCGTAGGCGGCGGCGATCACCGTGTAGGAGCCGGCGACGTCCCAGTAGGCGACGAGCAGACCGGCGAGGCCGGGGCCGAGCAGGGCGCTCATGGCCTCGGAGACGCGCAGCAGGGCGTTGGCCCGCTGGATGTCCTTCGCCACCTGCGGCACGAGACCGGCCAGGCCCGGTTGGAACAGGGCGGTCGCGGCGCCGCTGAGCGCCATGAGCGTCATGATCTGCCACAGCATCGGATCGCCGAAGGCGAGGAGCGCGGCCATGAGCAACATGGCGATCATGCGCAGCAGGTCGGCGGCGACCATCGTCGTCTGCGGGGAGAAGCGGTCGGCCAGCACTCCCCCGACGAGAACGAGCAGCACGATGGGGGCCATCCACGCGGCGAGCGCGTAGCCGACGCCCGAGGGGCCGAAGCCGGTGGCGAGCACGGCGGTGGTCAGCGACACCATCAGCATGCCGTCGGCCAGCAGCGAGGCGCTGCGAGCGGTGAAGAACAGCCGGAAGGGGGCCGAACGCCAGGGGCTGGGCGGCGGCGCGTCGGGGTCGTCGTCGATGGTCATGTCACATCGGCCGGTGGCGGCCGTTCCCTTCGGTGAGGACGGGCAGCCGGTGCCACGCCGCGGTGTCGGTGGTGTCGTGCGGTGCGTTCGGGACGATCACGTAGTGGTGGGGTGCGAGGAGTTCGGATCGCCGGGCGACCTGCGCCATCAGCGCGGTGTGGACGGCGTGCGGGGTCGGTGTGCGGTCGTCGGGCGCCGCCGCGACGAACGCGACCAGCCGGCTGCCGCTTCCGTCCGGCGCGGCACCGGCGGGGCCGTCCGTGACGGCGACATGGGCGGGGAGCCTGCCCGCCGCGTCGCTCACGGCCCGCTCGACCGCGGTACGGGAGATCCAGCAGTCGTCGACCTGGTGCCAGTCCGCGTCGCGGGAGGCGGGACGCACTCCGGTGAGGTCGGTGAGTGCTTCGAGCGGCACGTCCGCGTGCGCGGCGGCCTCCAACAGGCGGACGAGTCCGGTGAGTTGTTCCTCGGCCTCCTCGCGGGTGAAGAGGGCGGGGTCGGCCCACATCGACAGGCGCAGGTCGGGCTCGACCGCGTGGACGAAGGTGAGCAGGCGGGTGGGCAGCTCCTGCTCGGGCCCCCAGGTCAGGGAGAGTTCGTCGGAGGCGTCGTCGCGGGCCGATTCCGCCGTGCCGACGGAGGTCGCGGGCACGCTGCTCACGTCGTTGAACACGACGTCGCGGGCGAAGCGGCTGCCGCGTTCGCGGGTGACCGAGTCGATCGTCTCCCACAGCTGTACGGAGTCGAACCTGCTGTGCCGGTAGGCGTCGAGGGCCGCGCCCCACGTCCTGCGCAGCACGGCGTCGAAGGTCGGGCCGCTCATGTCGAGGCTGAGCAGGGCGTCCTGGGACAGGGTGGTCACGCTGCGGGCGAGTCCGGACCGGTTCCGGTTCGAGGTCGGCGCCGCGGCGACGCAGGTGCGCTGGCCCGCCCGGTGTGCGGCCAGGGTGCACCAGGCCGCGAGCACAACGGTCGGGGCGGGGCTTCCGGTGCGCAGGGCGACGGCGCGCACGGCCCTTCCGGCCCGCGCCGATCGCAGGGAGAGCTGCGCGGTACGGGAGTCGCCGGCCCGCAGTCGTGGTTCGGCGAACATCGCCTGGGGCGCGGTGCGCAGTACGCGTTCCCAGTAGCGCAGCGATGCCTCGCTCTTGCGGCGTCCTGCCGACGAGGTCTCCTCGGCGGCGAGGTCGAGCGGGGTGAGGGCGGTCGGGGCGGGCAGGGCAGTGCCCGTGACGAGGGTGTGCCATTCGTCGTGCAGGATCGCGAGCGCGGTGCCGTCGACCGCGGCGTGGCTGGCGGCCAGGGCCACGTGGGTGACGACCCCGTCGCGGGTGAGCAGGGTGAGGCGCAGCGGGAAGTCGCGGTCGAGCCGGAAGCGGCCGTGGCGGGCGTTCCGGGCCACGGACTCGGCGTACCGGTGCGGTTCCCCGGGGCCGGCGGGGTGCGGGCGCTCGGTGACCTCGAAGGTGCCCTCGGCCGCGACGTGTTGTTCGTCGGGCAGCTCGCCGGGGCGGTGCGGGAAGGTCGTGCGCAGGGCCTCGTGCCGTTCCACGAGGGCGCGCAGGGCGTCGATGGCGGCTTCCGCGGAGGTGCCGTCCGGTGCGGGCCACACGTCATGGATGTTGATCTGCACGGGGTCGTCGCGCAGGATGCACCGGATCATGTTGGTCTGCCCGGCCGCGAGGGGGCCGCTGCGGGGGGCTCCCGCGGTGAAGGGGACGGTGTGTGCGCGTTCCCTGTCGGCGGTCTCCGGCGCACGCTCGGCGTGGACGTACATGCGGGAAGTGCCTTCCGTCATCGTGCGCTCACCGTCGCCCGGGCGCGGGCGGCGCGGATCAGCGCGGGCCACGCGTCCAGCAGGAACGCGAAGTCCGCCATGTCGGTGCGCGCCTCGGCGAGCAGCAGGTCCCGGCGGGCCGCCAGCAGGTCGGCAGCGTCCGCCCAGCGTCCGCCGAGTTCCCGGAGGACGGCGTCGAGGGTGTCCAGCCGGTGGGCGTCCCCGGGGCGCGGGTCGGCGGCGCTGAGGCGCACCTGGTCGGCGACGGCGGCGGTCCGGACCCGCCCGTCCCCGTCGAGCAGGTCCGGGCCCGCGGCCGCGAGGGCGGTGTGGATTGCGTGGAGTCGGGGCACGGCCAGGAAGTACTTGGCGAGCCTGACCTGATAGGCGAGGAACGCCTCGTCGGTGCGCCGGTCCGACGTGTGGTGGTTGACGATGTGCCGGTTGTGCAGCACACCGGGCAGGGCGGCGTCGTGCACCACGTGCAGCAGGAAGTAGTCGCTGCCGACGGTGTCCCTGGCCGGGGGCAGGGGGACGCGCGTGTACACCGCGCGGGACAGGGCGATGTTGCACATGTCGACGCGGGTGGGCGGAACGCTGGTGAGGGTGGTGCGGTCCCCGGTGAACGGCGTGGTGCCGCCGCCGCGGAAGGACTCGGTCGCGAGCGTGGCACGCCACAGCGCCGGATAGTCGTCGGGCACGGTGAGGGTGAGGATCCGCTCGTAGGCGGCGGGGTCGCGCTGCCGTATCCCGTCGAGGTCGACGGACATCTCGCCGATGAACGATCCGCCCACCAGGGCGACTTGGCGGTCTCGTGTGTCGGGGCGGAGTCTGCGGGCCGACACCCGCTCCGCGGCCTCGGACGCCGCGGCGTCGAGGAAGGCCAGCTCCTGCCGGATCGGGAAGACGGTCTCGCCGGCGTGTTCCTGGTAGCCGCTGTCGGAGTCCCTGCGGTGCACCGAGGCGCAGCCGAGTGTCTCCGCGACGAGGAACGCGCGGTCGGTACAGGCGCCGTACGAGACTCCGGCGGGCAGCAGCAGTTCCAGCAGCCGGTCGGCGTCGGTGGGCGCGGCGGTGGCGGCGAGGTCCCGCAGCAGGACGCGTTGTGCCTGTTCGTCGAGGTGGTGGACGACGACGCCCGGTGCCGGTGCCAGGTTCTCGACGACCGCGCGGTGTTCGGCGCGCGCGGCGGCGGAGGCGGAGTCCAGGACGAGGACGTGCACCTCGACGCCGAAGGCGCGGGCCCCGTGGGCCGCTTCCCGGGCGATGCCGTCGATGGCCGGGGCGCAGGGCCGGTCGGTGGGGAGGGTCAGGCAGATGCGGCGCACGCGCTCTCCTCGGCGTGGGCGGCCGGAGCCGGCTCGTGCCAGGACGTGAGCCCGAGCAGGCGGCGTCCGAGGTCGTCGAGTTCGGCGGTCGGATAGCGCTGGGACTCGTGCCGTACGGGGTCGCCGACGAGGGTGCGGTTCCAGCGCGGGGTGCGCAGGTGACGCCAGGACTCGACGCGGGAGGTGCGCAGCCGGTCGTGTTCCTCCAGCGCGGGCATCATCGAGAGGTACTGCACCGCCCGCACGCCGTTCTCGGAGGTGTTGCGGGCCACGCCGTGCGCGAGGAGCCCGTTCCAGATGAGCAGGTCCCCCGGGTGCAGTTCGGGCCGCACGACGGGGAACGCGTCGCGGTCGGCGTCCGGGCGGAGCGGGTCGCGGTCCGCGGGCTGGAGCGGTGCCCACCGGTCGAAGTGGTTGAAGAGTTCGGGGTTGCACTGGAAGCCGCCGGTCTCGGGGCCGGTGTCATTGAGGGCGATGATGCCCTGCACCCGCTGCGGAGGGACCCCGAGGGTGGTGTCGATGTCCCAGTGCAGTTCGATGTCGAATCCGCGGTCGGTGGGATCGATCAGGGCGCGGTCGCGATTGCCGCGGTTGGGCGGGTTGAGGTTCAGCCGGTCGAGGGTGACCCAGAGCTCCTCGCTGTCCCACACGTCGACGAAGGCGTCGTACACCCGGCTGTTCTGGCGGCTGTCCCAGAGCAGTTGGTGGTGGTAGGCCTCCACGAAGCCGTAGATGTGCAGCTGCCGGTCGAGCTGGGAGCGCCAGGGCCGGTCCTCGAACCAGGTGTGCGGGCGGTCGGGGTCGAGCCCCTGGAACTCCCAGGTGAAGTCGAGCAGTCGGCGGGCGGAGGCGGCCGGGATCGCTTCGCGGACGATGACGTAGCCGTAGCTCTGCCAGTGGGCGAACTGCTCGGCGGAGAGCACCCGCAGCGGACGGGTCTTGTCGAGTTCGCGCAGGGTGGTCTGGGCGAGGTAGGACTCGCCGTCGGCGCTGAAGTAGGGCCGGTCGGTGGCGGCGCGGTACAGGCGGGGTCGGCGGGAGCGGGCGGGCGCTGTGGTGGGCATCGTGGTCCTTCGGCGACGTCCGACGGTTCGACTGGGCGCGCACACGGCACGGCCGTGACGGCGCTCCGCTCCGCCGTCAGCCCGGTGGGAGAAGCGGGACGAAGGAGCGCTCGAACACTGGTCTAGACCGCGTGCGCTGTCAAGTCCCTGCATTTAAAAGCCTTTTGAGCCGCAGAAAGCGGCATTCAAGCCACCGGGGGGCACGATGGCCCTATGGTCTAGACAAATTCCGCGGGAGCGCTCTACTGTCCACAACTCGACGCCGTGACCGCGCTCTTGACGGCACACCACCGTCGGTTCGCCCCCGCATGTCCCGGCTTCTCCGCGCCCCGCCCATTTCCCAGGAAGCGGTTTGCATGAACACCTCCACCCGGCCGTTGCCACAGCTGCGCGGCCCCGGCGCCGGACTGCTCGCGCTCGACCCCGTGCACACGGCTCTCCTGCGCGGCCTGGACGCTCTTCTGCTGGGCCTCGCCGAGCGGATGGCGGCCCCGGAGTGCCTCGGCCCTCCGCTGCTGCCGGCCGCGGGCCTCGCGCGCCTGGACTACTTCCGCAACTTCCCGCATCTGGGCGTTCCCGCGGGCCGGTTCGACCCGGAGGGGCTCGACGCGCTGGCCGACGGCGGACCGCCGGTGGACGCCGCGCTGCGGGCGACCGGACACCTGCTGCCCTCCGCCACCTGTTACGGCCTGCTGCTGTCGCTGGAGGGGCAGGACGTCGGCGAGGAGGGGCTGCGCCTGTCCGCCACGGGCCGTTGCTTCCGCAACGAGACCCACTACGACGGACTGCGCAGACTCCACGGCTTCCACATGCGCGAGGTGCTGTACCTGGGCACCAAGGACGGCTGCGTCGAACATCTCGACCGGGGCGCGGAGTTCGTCACGGACCTGGCCGAGCGGCTCGGTCTCGGGCTGACCCGCGCGGCGGCGGACGATCCGTTCTACGACCGGCAGGGCTCCCGGGCCCGGCTGATGGCCCTGGATCCCGTCAAGCACGAGTACAGCGTCTCCGACGGCACGGCCATCGCCTCGGTGAACCGGCACCGCAACTTCTTCGGTGAGCGCCTCGGCATCAGCGCCGGTACGCACGGCAGCGCGTTCAGCGCCTGCGTCGCCTTCGGCGTCGAGCGCTGGGTCCACGCGATGATCCTCACGCACGGGTCCGCCGAGAACGCCCTCGACGTGCTCGACCGCGTCCGGCGCGACGCCGGCGCCTCCGACTCCCCCACCCGTTCCGCACAGTAAGGACCGCGCACCGCCATGGAATCCGTGATCGAGTGGATCCACGAGAAGAACCCCGGGCTCGAAGGGGGCATCGCTCCCGACGAGGACCTCATCGAGGCCCGGCTGATCGACTCGATGGACTTCCTCGAGTTCATCGACCTGCTCGAATCGATCAGCGGCGAGACGATCGACCTCCAGACGTCGACCATCGACGACTTCCGCACGCTCGACAGAATCCGCGAGCGGTTCCTCAGCACGTCGGGCACCGCCCCGGCGTGAGCACGCGTACGGGCGGGCCCGCGTCCCGGCGGGCCGGCGCGCCGGCGCTCGTGGTGCTCGCCCGCACCGCCGAGGTGCTGGCCTCCCCCGCCGCGGACGAGCGCACGCTCGCCGACTGGGAGCGGAGCCGGCTCGCACGCGCACGGGTCCCGGCCCGCCGCGACGACGTGCTGGCGGCCCGCCTGCTGCTGCGCTGGTGCGCCGCCCGGGTCACCGGAAGCCCGGCGGCCGAGGTGGAGCTGCGCCAGCACTGCCCCGACTGCGACCGCGCCGGCCACGGCAGGCCCTTCCTCCGGGCCCACCCGTGGCTGGGGGTCAGCGCGAGTCACGCGGAGGGGCTGGTCGCGGCCGCCGTGGGGCACGGCCGGGTGGGCGTCGACGTCGAGCCGTACGACCGCGTCCCGCCCGATCCCGAGCTGATGCGACGGCGCTTCCCCGCGCTCTCCCCGGGGCACCACCCGCCCGCGTCCGACGACCTGACCCTCTGGGTGCGGGCGGAGGCCCGTTTCAAGGCGGGCGACGCCGCTCAGCCGGTGCACTCCTGGCACGACACGTCCCGCGCGGCCCGCGCCGCGGTGTCCTGCGCCGGTCCGTGGCGCCTGGCCGAAGCCTCCGATCTGGCGCCCTTACGGCGTTTGAACTGCGCGGTCGAGGTCACGAGTGGCTGAGGACCGTCCGTCCGCCGGAGTGCGGATACGGAGACTGAGGAGAAGGCATGACACCCCTGCCCGTCGATCATCCGCTCACCGGGCGCCCGGCTGACGCCGCGCAAGCGAAGGAAGCACTGGGCCGCCTGCTCGACAGCATGCCGTCCTGCTCCCCGTCGGCCCGCTCCGATGCCCTGCTCACGGTCTCGGAACTCATCCTCGCGGCTCAGCGGCACGGCATCGACGTGGCCGCCGTGACGGCCCGCGCCGGTGACGACTGGGTCGACCTGGACATCGCCTACGAGCCGCAACCCCAGGGCGAGGTCGAGGCGGCGCTCACGGACGGCTGGGCCTGGACGATCGCCGCCTCGGTCGCGGACAAGCTGGACGTGTCCTCCTCCTCGTCCGAGGGTCTACGGGTGCGCCTGCTGCTCCGCGTGTGACGCTCTTCGGTCCCCGGTCCACAGCGGATCGGCCACTCCCCCATGCCGGTCCACGCCCTCGGCGGCCGGACCGCGCCCTCGGCGCGAAGCTCTGAGTTTGCTCAATCTTCGAAGCCGTCGGGCGCCGGGAGACGATCTCTGTGCTTCGATCCGGGCATCACGTGGATCCAGGGGGGACTCCGCGGCCAGAAGCGGAACCGAAGCTCGGTGACGGCTCCGCCGGAAAGGTGCGTTCATGCTCCGACGAAACGCCATCACTGTTCTGTTCCTGTTGTCCGCCACAGCCTGCACCTCGGTCGAAGCGGGAAGCAGCGGCACGGAGACACCGGACGCGTCCACGACGCCGACCGCGACGGCCCGGCCGGCCGACAAGGGCATCAGGACATCGGCCTGGGTCCGGAACCAGGTCCACGGCAAGGAGAAGAAGCTGCTGCTGCCGGTCGTCTCCGGCAGTCAGGAGACGACTCTGGGACCCTTCTCTCCGTCCTCGGGCGCCTACACGGTGATCGCGGAATGCAAGGGCGACGGCTCGGTGAGCATCGACACCGACCCCGCCGAGAAGCCGGAGAAGGTCCGGTGCGGAGTGTCCACAGTGGGCCTGGTTTTCGTCGAGACCGGCAAGCCCCAGACCATGACCGTCACACCGTCCGAAGGCGTCGGCACGTGGACGATCGCCGTCCTGGACGGCAGACACAGCGCCTGAACCCGCTCGCCTGCGTTGCGCCCTGCGGCTACCGGTCGCCCGTCGGCAGCCGTGGGGGATGCATCCGGGCGAGCGAGTCCGCCCGGCCGCTGGTTCACGGGCGCGCGCCCGCGGAATACGACCCAGGTGAATCGACGCACCGAACCCGAACACACCCCGGACGGCCACTTCGTCGTGATCCGCGGACGCAGGTGGCGGGCCACCGATCCGTCCGTACCCGACGACGCCGCGGCCCGGCTGCGATCCCACCTCATGGCCGCTCGCCGGGCGGTGGGGGTCGCCCTCCGCCAGAAGGACGCCGCAGCGGAACGCGTCTCGCGCGAGCGCGTCAACACCGCGAAGGTCGCCCTCGGCGAGCGGGGCGCCCCACCGTGGTGGGAGCAGGACGAGGCGGCCCGTCGACGACGCTGGGAGGACGGACTGCGTCAGCTCGATTCGTGACTCCTCGCCAGGCCCCCCTTCCGCCGCCCCCGACAGCTTCGGACAGCGTTCACGGGTGATGCAGCAGGGCCCGGATGTCAGCGCCGTACCGCGCCGTGTCCGTCAGGCCGAAGGCGACGCGCTGGAGCAGGAATCCGTGGAGCAGGCCCATCACCACACGGGCCGCGTGATCGGGCCGGACGGCCGGTGGAACGGCGCCGGCGGCCCGGCCCCGCTCGATGGCTCCCGCGATGCTGCGGCGCACGGAGTCAAAACCCTCGACGGCCGGCGACCGCACCGCCTCGTTGCGCAGCATCTCCGACCAGGTCTGCACGGCACAGCGCAGCAGTTCGTCGACCGGCACCTCGTGGCCGGCGGCGTCACGCACGGTTTCCACGGCCAGCGCATCGAGTGCGGCGACCGTCAGATCGGCGACGGAAGCGGGACCCGCCTCGGCGGCCAGCCTCTCGACCGGGCCGAAGATCAGCCGGAAGGCGTCACCGGCGATGGCGAGGACGATCTGGTCCTTGCTCTCGAAGTACCGGTACGGCGCGCCCTGGGACACACCGGCCTCCGCCGCGATGTCGGGCATCGACGTCTGGTGGAAGCCGTCGCGCGAGAAGCAGCGGCGCGCCGCTGCCACGATCTCCGCACGCTTGGCCTCGCGACGCTCGGGTGTCAGGCGTGGCACGAGTGAACCCCTCTCAACGCGAATGGTCTTTCACCTTGACGGGCATCACCCGCAGTTCTACCTTAAAAGTGAAAGCTCATTCACGGAAGTGAGGGATTCCCTGATGAGTACGGACCTTCGTGTCGCCGCCTACACCTACGAGCACACCGAGGCGCTGCTCGACGGCCGTGTGCCGATCGACGGGGCGAACGCCACCTTCGAGACGGCGTCACTCGTGTCGGACATCTTCCGGCGCACTGCCGAGGGGCACTACGACGTCGCCGAGTACGGCCTCACCTACTTCCTGCGCACCTTCGACCTCGAGGAGTCGCCCTTCCTCGCGCTGCCGATCTTCCCCAACCGCAATTTCCGGCACTCGGCCGTCTTCGTGAACACGGGGGCGGGCATCGAGAAGCCGCAGGACCTCGCCGGGAAGACGATCGGCGAGTTCGCGATGTTCGGGCACGACCCCGGTGTGTGGATGAAGGGCATCTTCTCCGACGAGTACGGCCTGCGGCCCGATCGGTCCCGCTGGGTCATCGGGGGAACGAACCATCCCGTCCCCGCCTTCGACTGGATACCGCAGCCCGTGCCGGAGGGAGTGGACGTACGGCACGCGGCCGAGGGCGAGACCCTGGGTGCAATGCTCGAGTCCGGTGAGATCGACGCGCTGATCTCGGTCGACGTCCCCCGGTCCCTGATCGACGGCTCACCGAAGATCGCCCGGTTGTTCCCCGCGTACGAGACCGTGGAGCGCGACTACTACCGGCGCACCGGCATCTTTCCCGCCATGCACGTCGTCGCCGTCCCCCGGGAGCTTGCGCAGCAGGCCGATCTGATGGCCTCGGTCTACCGCGCCTTCTGCGAGGCCAAGGAGATCGCCCAGCAGAAGTACCGCCACGGAGCAATCAAGCAGCACATGGAGGTCGTCACTCCCTGGTTCAGCAGCCTCTTCGAGCAGAACCGTGCGCTTCTGGGCGAGGACTGGTGGCCCTACGGTCTCGGGGCGAACCGCAAGGTCCTCGACACGTTTCTCCGCTACCACCATGAACAGGGGCTGTCGAAGAGCCTGTTGACGAGCGAGGACATCATCGTCCCGTCGCTGCTGGACACCTGAGTGACAAGGCGCATGCCCGAGCGTGCGGCAGACGACGGGCGCCGCCGTTTCAGGCCGTGGCGCGAAGATCGGCGGCGCTGAGGCCCGCTGTCAGTGGCTGGAGGCATGAGCGGGGCGTCAGTCCGTCCACGGGGAGTTCAACCTCCTGGAGACCGAGTTCGATGCGGCGGGGAGCGAGATCGAGACGGTCGCACGCGAGGAGATCGCCGAGGACTTCTGGTTCCTCGCGTCGGCCTACGGGTTCACGGAGGCAGACGTGGAGGAGATGATCGCCACCAGGGACTGGTGAGCGTCCGAGCGCATGCTGCCGCCCGGATCCCGCGCCGAACGGTGCCGAGGGTTCACCCGTCGGTCTTCTCCGGCCGGAAGCAGGCCGTGACGTCCTTGCCGCGGGGGCACTCGTGGGCGTGCCAGGTGTCCGCGAGCGCGTCGATGAGCAGCAGCCCGCGCCCGCCGGTCGACTCCTCGTCGCTCTCACGCGGTCTGGGCATCCGCGGACTGTTGTCGTGCACGGTGACGTGCAGGCACTCGCCGTCCCAGGCCAGGACCAGCTGAGCGGTGCTGCGCGCATGGACGTGCGTGTTCGTGACGAGTTCCGAGACCGTCAGCAGCACGGCGTCGACCGTCTCCGGCGCACTGCGGGACCACTCCAGGTCCTCCACGTGCGAGCGCGTCCAGTCACGCGCCGCCTTGACACCGCTGCTGATCGGCAACGAGCGCGCCCACCCCACAGCCCTGAGCGAAGAGTCCGCCACGACAACCACCTTTCCCTGTCCCCTGTCTCGTGCCCCGGATCGGCCCGAGCACCACGGCAAGGGGGCAACTGATTGACGTCGGGGCCACCGGCCGGGCGAGCAGGCCCGGCGGAGCCCGCACTCACCCGCAGGCGCTGCCGGCTCTCAGCGACAGGACCGCGCCTCACATCCGGGATCTCAGCACGTCGACCTCGCAGCCCGGTGCGAAGGGGTCGAAGCCGTGGTCGATCAGCCAGCGAACCGCCAGCAGGCTGCGCAACGACCACCACGCACGGATCACCTCGAGGTCGATGCCGGTGCCGTAGCCGGCGATGACGTCGTCGAGGCGCTCCTCGTGTCCGAGTGTGAACGTGGCGAGGTCGTACAGGGCGTCGCCCCTGCCCGCCTCGGACCAGTCGATGATGCCCGTGACCTCGTCGCCGTCGACGAAGACGTGCGCGATCTGCAGGTCGCCATGGGTGAACGCCGGAGTCCACGGCCGGAGTGCGGCCTCGGCGACCTGGCGGTTGCGGCCGACCAGGTCCGCGGGCAGGACTCCGTTCGTCACGAGCAGCTCGCACTCGTCGTCGAGTTCCGCCGCCAGGGCGCCGCTGCTCCGGCCTGCCCGGCCCGGCCAGGGCGGCGGCGGTGCGTCGTGCAGCTTTCTGATGGCGGCACCCGCCGCGGCCCATGCCGCCGGCGACCCGGTCGACGGCCCGCCGAGCCGTCCGAGCGTCGTCCCCGGAAGCGCGGCGATCGCGAGCACGGGCGGCTTGCGCCACAGGACCTCCGGAGTCGGGACCGGCGCCAGGGACATCGCCTCGACCTCGACGTCGATGCGCGCCTGATCGGCGTCCACCTTCAGGAACACATCGCCGACGCGCAGGGTCGCGCGCTCGGAATGGGCGACGACGACGTTGACTTCATCCATGGGCGACCAGTATCCCGGGGAAGATCGCCGGCGTCGCCGGGTTTTCGCAGGCTCGGCACGTCCGCCGACCGCGTCTCCGGGTGCTCTTCCTGGCTCTCGCGTCACACGTCGAACGGCGCGACGTCCGGCGTGTGTTCGTGGAAGTGGCGCCGCAGGTGCCGGTCGATGAAGCGTTCCCCGCGGCGCTGCAAATGTGCGCGGCCCGCCTCGGTGCGGCCGAGTATCCGGTAGCGCAGGAGATTGGCCACCATGAGCGGCGGGACCGCCCAGGGCAGCGCGGGCGGCAGGCCGAGGTCGCGCAGACCTCGACGGCCCAGGAAGTAGCGCAGCATGCTCAGCAGCCGGGCCCGGGCGTAGGCCCGGCGCACACGGGCGAAGTGGGTGAAGTGCAGCTGGCGTTGGGCCTCGACCAGGGCACCCGCCAGCGGCGGCCCTGCTGTTCCCCCGTAGCTCTGGGTGAGCAGCAGGTGGTAGTTCAGGCGGTGTTGCTGCCACTCGTGGTCGAAGAGCCAGTCCTCGTCCACGCCCAGCAGATGGCCCACGTACTTCCACAGGTGCATGACCGCGCGTGATTCGGCGCGGGTCACGCGCACGCCGAGGAGGCGGACGCCGAGCAGTTGGACGGCGTTGAACAGGCCCAGGGTGGCGGCGAGGTCGGATCTGTTGACCGGCAGGCCGAAGCGTCCGGTGTCCCATCCCCCACTGTGCTCGAACCGGTGGTTGACCAGGGCGTGCATGAGGCGGACGTGCACCGTGAGACGGAAGCCCTCCCCGTCGCGGCGCAGGGCGCCCGGCGCGGTGACGGCGGTCGCCCAGTGCTGTGTCTCGGCGATCCGGCGCAGCGCGGAGCCGCCGACCAGCCCGCCGGTCCCGACCAGCAGGCGCGGCGGTCCGTCGAACCGGTAGGAGCCGATCAGCGCGAGTTGCAGCATCACGTCGGCGGTGTTGCGACCGAACCGGCGGGACACCCGGGCGCCCTCCTCGACCAGGTCGAAGTCCACCCAGTCGGGGACCGTTTCGACCGCGGCGAAGAAGTCCCGCAGGGCGCGAGGGGCCTCGGGCACCGCGTCGACGCCCTCCCGGAGCGCGCGCCGGACCTGCTTCATCGTCGCCGTGCCGGGCCGCCCGGTGTCGCGCAGCGACGCCGCCAGGGCCGCGCCGAGTTCGTCGCGCGCGGTGAGCCGTTCGCCGATGGTGGCGAGGAGCCGCTCGTCGACGCGGCCGCGGCTCACCCGCAGCAGACGCAGAGGCCTTCCCAGGCGGCGGTTGAGGCGTTCCGTCTCGCGGAAGCGCCGGGGGTACGGGGACGGAGGCGTCCTCGTTCGATGTGGCTCGACCGAGGCATCTCGTACTGAAGGCTCGTGTGCGACCATGAGTCGATGCTGACGGTCACTCATATTCGTGTTCAACTCGCCTTCTGATGCCCAGGTCATCGCCGGGAAGCGACGACCGGCACGCGCCGGTCACTCGCGTCTCGGCACGCAGGGTTCCGCGTCAGGAGCGGTCGCGGGCGATGGTGGAACGCATCCTGGAAGCGGGCGAGCAGGTCCTGGCCGAGCACGGCTACGAGGGTGCGTCGACCAGCCGCATCGCGACAGCCGCCGGGATCAGCCCCGGCTCGCTGTACCAGTACTTCCCGCACAAGGACGCGATCGTCCTGGCCGTGCTGGAGCGCTACAGCGATCAGCTGGTGGCGGGGATCACCGCCCAGATGACGGGCCAGTTCGAGCAGCCCGCGCCGGTCATCGTCCGGGCCACCCTCGCCACGCTGCTCGACGGCCTGGACGTCGAGCAGCCGTTCCTGCGGGCGGCCGTCGTGCACGGCCCCCAGCTGGACGACGGTCGCGCCCTGCGGATGTTCGAGGACCGCGTCGGCGAGCTGGTCCTCGCCTATCTCACCACCCGGCGCGACGAACTGCGCCCCGACCTCTCCCTGCCCGCGGCGGCGTGGATGCTGGTCCGCACGGTCGAGCACCTCACGGTCCGCTACCTGCTGGACCGTCCCCCCATCCAGCGGGACCGCTTCCTTCACGAACTGACCGAGCTGACGCTCAACTACCTGCGACCGGCCGCGGCTTGACCTCGCGGCCCCCGAGGCCGTCGCCACGGGTTCCGTGCGGGGTCCGGGTGTCCGGCAGGATGTCCTGACAGATCAGTACGCGAGGGGACGTCAGCAGTGAGCAGCAACCATCCGGGCCCGTACGCCGGCCCACCCCAGCAGCCCGGCCCCTACGGCGTGCAGCAGCCGGGGCCGTACGGACCGCCGCCGGGACAGCCAGGTCCGTACGGTCCCCCCGGACAACCTGGCCCGTACGGGCAGCCCGGACACCCCGCACCGTACGCGCCGCCCGGACAGCCGGGGCCGTTCGGACCACCGCAGCAGGGCGGCTGGGGGTGGCCACCGCAGCAGGGCGGGCAGCCTCCGCAGCGCAGCGGTGCGGGGAAGAAGGCCGGGATCGTCGTCGGCGTGGCCGTGGCGCTGGCCGCGATCGGGGGCACCCTGTTCTGGTACATCGGCTCGAAGGGCGTCAAGGACGACGGCCCGCACAAGCTGACCGCGCCGTCGACGACGTCGTTCGGCACGTACTTCCGGTACGGCGACAAGTCCGACCCCACCCTCACGGGCGCGGACACCCAGGAGCTGGAGGAGATCGGCATCGAGAACCCCGAGCCGGTCGTCGCGAGCTACTACGAGGAGTATCTCGGCAACCTCGACGGCTCCGACCCGGACGAGGTCCAGGACCGGCTGCGGAGCGCGCGGAACCACGCACGGTTCACGGTCTCGGGCGCCTACGGAAAGATCGCCGACCCCAAGCTGGCACTGATCCAGTACTTCGCGAAGACGCGGGACCACCTCACCACCGCGTCGCAGAAGGGCAGCGCCCGCATCTTCACCATGCTGGGGGTCGCCGAGGAGACAGAGGCGGACTCGCTCGACGGCGCGGTGATGATGTGCGCCGACCTCGACATCGACAACTACGAGACGAGCGAGGACAGCAGGACGACCGTGTGCGGGTGGGCCGACTACTCGACCATCGGGCTGGTCACTCCGTACAACGGCATTCTCGGCCTGACCACGCCGGAGGCGGCGGAGCTAACGGGCAAGGTCCGCGGCGATCTGCGGGTCGCGGGCTGACGTCTGCCCGGTGGCGCCCGAGGGCCCTGGAGGTCTCGACCGTCATCGTCAACAAAAATGTCTGCACGATCGCTGGGCAGATTGTTGACAGTCTCGTAGCGTGTGCGACGCCTCGGTCCTGAGGCGTCGCACACGACTCGGCACGCGATGAGGAGACTCCATGCAGCGACTCTCGGCTCCCGTGGGACACACCGCCGTTCGCCCCACGGGACGTCCGGCCCCCGGACGCCTGCTGCGAGGTCTGGCGCTCGTCGGCTCGCTCGCCCTGACGGCGGTCGCGACGCCGGTGTCCTTCGCGGCCGCGCCCGCCGCCTCGTTCGAGCGGGACCGGACCAGGGATCCGCAGGACGCCTCGCTGGCGTTCGACCGGAGCGCCTACACGACGATCACCGTCACGGTCGACGGCCGGCCCGTGAACGTACGCCGGTACAAGGAGATCTGCTACGTCGCCGACCCGGTCGCCGCCGCGCCGCAGCAGCCGGGGATGGGTGGGAGCACCACCATCGACAACACCCGTTGCGGCTACGAGAGCATGAACGTGTTCGTGCCCGAGAGCGCCTTCGGCGATCAGCGCGCGCCGATCTACTTCGCGGTGCACAACGCGGGCTGGATGGCCAGTTACGTCAAGGCGAGCGTCACCGCCGGGGCCGCCTACGACAGTGCGACGAGCAATGTGGGCGCCGCGCTGAAGGCCGGTTACGTCTTCGTGGACGTAGCGAACCGCAGCCGCGGGCTGGTCGGTGCGGACGGTTCGTCACCGGGCAAGGCACCGGCCGCCGCGGTCGACGCGAAGGGGGCAGTGCGCTACCTGCGGCTCAACGACGCCTCGATGCCGGGCAGCGCCGAGCGGATCGTCGTCAACGGCACCAGCGGCGGCGGCGCGCTCTCCTCCGTCCTGGGCGCGTCCGGCAACGACAGCGCGTACGACCCCTATCTCTCGGCGATCGGTGCCGCCGGGATCGACTCCAAGGGGCGCAGCACCCTGCGCGACGACGTGTTCGCGGTGAACGCGTACTGCCCGATCACCGATCTCGGCAACGCGGACGCCGCCTACGAGTGGCTCTACAACGTCCTGGGCACCCGGGCCGCGACCGGCTCCTCCGCGCACGTGGCGGACGCGGCGGCGATCGCGGCCGCGTTCCCGGCGTACGAGAAGAGTCTGGGCCTGCGCGATCCGGACGGCTCGAAACTGACGGCCGCCACCATGCTCGCCACCCTCAAGAAGGAGGTCGTCCGATCGGCGCAGACGTACCTCGACGCCGACCCGGCCCACTCGATCCCGGCCCTCGGCGAGAACTTCGTCATCGTCTCCGGCGGCCCCGGTGGATCCACCACGAAGTCGTACGTCAATGACTGGCTGGACGTCGACAACGCCACGAACACGGTGCGTTCGCTCGACCTGACGAAGTACCTGACGTTCGTCGCCACCCAGGCCGCGCTGAAGACGACGCCCGCCTTCGACGCCGTGGGCGTGTACGGCAACACCACGAGCGGCACCGAGACCAACCTGTTCGGCCCGTACACCCAGAAGTACCTGAACTACACCGAGTTCGGCTGGGACCACAACGACGTCGCGGGCGACGGCAGCGGCCTGGACGACACCGGGCTGACCTGGAAGCAGTACGTCGCCAGGAAGGGCACCGCCGTCGACGACCAGCTCCACCTCATCGACCCGATGGACTTCATCGGGTCCAGGGACGCCGACACGGCGCCGAACTGGTACGTCCGCAACGGCACCCGGGACCGCGACACCTCGTTCGTCGTCGGCATCAACCTGGACCGTGCACTGGAGGCGGATCCGCAGGTCCGGGACGTGAACTTCCAGCTGGCCTGGAACCAGCCGCACGCGGGCAACTACGACGTGCCGGAGGCCATGGCCTGGATCGCCGAGGTCGTCGGGCGGGCCGGTGACCCGCAGGGCTCAGGGCGCCGCTGAGCCTCTCAACCCGCCGTCCGGCGACGGGAGGGACGACGCACCGACCGCACGCGTCACGGTCCATGAAGGGCAGTACCGGACAGGATCGTGACAGGCTCGTTCACAGCGCCATTCCGTAGACGATGGTGAACAGCGTGCCGAGCGAGCCGATGATGAACACCCCTGTCAGCCCGGCGATGATGAGCCCCTTGCCCTGCTCCGCGCTGAACGTGTCGCGCAGCGCCGTCGCGCCGACGCGCTGCTTGGCGGCGCCCCAGATCGCGATCGCCAGACAGAGCAGGATCGCCACGGCCATCACGACCTGGACCATGGTCTTGGCCTCGGTCCCGAGGGAGCCGAAAGGCCCCCAGTCAGGGGCGATTCCCCCGATGATCGTGTTGATGTCGCCCTTCTCGGCCGCGAACAGCATGGCGTCCTCCGCATGGTTGGTGACGTCGTGACCTTCATCGTGCCCATTCGACGCCAAGTTGGCGACGGATTCCACCACTCGGTCCGCGTCCGTGCCCTCGGCAGACCGGCCGCGACGCCGCGCCGTGCCATCTACGAAACGGTGTCCCACAGCGGCATCAGGCCCCGGCCCTCATCGGTCGGGGCCCCGCTACGGATTTCCCCGGCGAGGAGGCGGACGCACTGCCCACCGGCTCTCACTCCGAACCGGGCATTCAAGAGCAGTCCGCGCCAAGAGTGTGACACTTGAACGCTGCCGCCCGCAGGGCAGGGGCGGCCACGCGCTCCGGGGCGTTTCCGGCCAGGGCGGACGGGAAATGCACGGCGGTACGAAGGCCGCCGCCCCACCGTCGGCCCTGGCGCTTCCCACCCAGCAGCGACACGCGACCGCACCACCAGTGCGGTCCCGGCGCTCGGAAGATCCGGAGCCCTAGGTGAGCCCGTCCACGCTCTTCAACGTTCTCGCCGTCGCCGTGTCCCTGGCCGCACTCCTGGCCACGCTGTGGCTCGGAGCCCGTCAGGTGCAGTCGGCACGGCACGCCAACCACCTCCCGGCGCTGATGGACCTGCTCGCGGAGTTCCGCTCGGCCCGGCTCCACGAGCAGTACGCGTACGTGTGCAGTCGGCTGGCAGTGGAGCACGATCCCGCGTCGGGTCTGCGCGCGCTGCCCTACGAGGTGCGCGAGACCGTCTACAACGTCGCCTACTTCTTCCAGACCTTCGCCGCCCTCTACGCGATGGGCATCATCGACGAGCCGACCGCGACCATGATGGTCCGGCGCCGGTCCGCCACCGTCTGGGCGGCGCTGCGCCCCTTCGTGGAGCGTGAGCGCAGCTTCCCGGACGTCGACCCGAACCTGCTCTCGGTCCTGGAGGCGTACGCCGAGCTCTCGTCGGACTTCGAGGGCCCGCCCGCCGCCGACCTGATCCGCGCACGGCACCGGGCGGCCCGTCACCGGCGCTGGAGACGTCTTGTCCCCCGGCATCACCCGCGTTGACGAGCCACCGGACACGGACTCGGGACGGGCGCCGTCGCAGTTTCCGCGCCCTCTCCCGCATCCCCTGCCCGGCCGCTAGGTCATCGACGCGCGCAAGACAAGGAGAACAAGGTCACATGTGTGTCTCCTGCTGCTCTTCTGCGCGCTGCCTTAGCATCCGAACATGACGGTCCTGCCTGACGACGGGCTCTCCCTGGCAGCCGAATTCCCTGACGCGACGCATGATCAGTGGCAGCAGCTTGTCGCCGGTGTCCTGCGCAAGTCGGGCAGGGAAGTCTCGGCCGGCGAGGCGGAGGACGCCCTGTCCACCACGCTCGAGGACGGGTTGCGTGCCCGCCCGCTCTACACATCGATCGACGCCGCTCCCCCGGTCGGCCTGCCCGGCTTCCCGCCGTTCGTCCGCGGCGGCCGGGCCGAGGGGAACACGGCCGGCGGCTGGGACGTGCGCCAGCGCCACGGACTGCCCGAGTCCGCCGCGGTCCTCACCGACCTTGAGAACGGCGTCACGTCGCTGTGGCTGACGATCGGCAACGCCGGCGGCTTCCCCGTGTCGGCGCTGCCGGAGGTGCTCGACGGGGTCCTCCTGGACCTGGCACCCGTGGTGCTCGACGCGGGCGCCGACCACGAGAGCGCCGCACGTGAACTGCTCCGCCTGTACGAGGACAAGGGCGTCGCCGCCGACGCGGCGCGCGGCAACCTCGGCGCCGACCCGCTGGGGCACGAGGCCCGCACGGGACAGTCGTACGACACCGGGCCGGTGGTCGAGTTCGCCCGGCTGTGCGCCCAGCGGTACCCCGGGCTGCGCGCCCTGACCGTGGACGCCCTGCCCTATCACGAAGCCGGCGGTTCGGCCGCTCAGGAACTGGGCGCGTCGCTCGCCACGGGCGTCGCCTACCTGCGCCGGCTCACCGAGGCGGGCCTGGACGTCCAGCAGGCCCTCGCGCAGATCGAGTTCCGCTACGCCGCCACCGCCGACCAGTTCCTCACCATCGCCAAGTTCCGTGCCGCGCGCAGGCTTTGGGCGCGGGTCTCCGAAGCCTGCGGTGCGCCGAAGAGCGGGGCGCAGCTCCAGCACGCGGTGACGTCCCCGGTGATGATGACGCGCCGCGACCCGTGGGTGAACATGCTGCGCTCCACGATCGCGACGCTGGCGGCCGGAGTGGGCGGCGCCGACGCCGTGACCGTGCTGCCGTTCGACGACGCGCTCGGCGTGCCGGACGCGTTCGCCCGTCGTGTCGCCCGCAACACCTCCACCATCCTGATCGAGGAGTCCCATCTGGCCCGGGTGATCGACCCGGCCGGCGGCTCCTGGTACGTGGAGCGGCTGACCGACGAACTCGCGCACGCCGCCTGGGAGTTCTTCCAGATCATCGAGCGGGAGGGCGGCCAGTCGGCCGCGCTGCGCTCCGGCCTGGTCGGCGACCGGCTGGCCGAGACGTGGTCGGTGCGCTCCCGGCGCCTGGCCGAGCGACGCGAACCGGTGACCGGCGTCAGCGAGTTCCCGCATCTCGCCGAGAAGCCCGTGGTCCGCGCCGCGGCGGCGCCGAGGCCGTCGGGCGGGCTGCCCCGCGTACGCCGTGACGAGGCGTTCGAGGCGCTGCGGGCCCGCTCCGACGCCCACCTCGCGGCCACCGGGCAGCGGCCCCGGGTGTATCTGGCGGCCCTGGGGCCCGCCGCCGCGCACACCGCGCGGGCCACCTTCGCCGCCAACCTGTTCCAGGCGGGTGGCATCGAACCGGTGACCGACGGCTCCTTCGAGGAGAGCGGGGCGCGGGAAGCGTGCCTGTGCTCCAGCGACGCGGTCTACGCCGAGCAGGCCGACTCCGCCGCGCGGTCCCTGCGGGAGGCGGGTGCCCGGCACGTGTTCCTCGCGGGCCGCCCGGGCACCTCCGCCGCCCCCGACAGCTTCGTCTTCGCCGGCTGCGACGCCGTCGAAGTGCTCAGCGCCACGCTCGACCGCATGGGAGTGTCCCGATGACCGCCCCTGGCACGTCCGGAGTCCCCGACTTCTCCTCGATCGGTCTCGGCAGCCCCGCGCCGGGCACCGCCGCGCAGGAGTGGCGCAGTGCCCTCAAGCGCGCGGGCGACGGCGCCGACCCGCTGTGGGAGACGCCCGAGGGCATCTCCGTCAAGCCGCTGTACACGGGTGAGGACCTGGAGGGCCTGGACTTCCTCGGCACCTACCCGGGCGTCGCCCCGTACCTGCGCGGCCCCTACCCGACGATGTACGTCAACCAACCCTGGACGATCCGCCAGTACGCGGGTTTCTCCACGGCCGAGGAGTCCAACGCCTTCTACCGGCGCAACCTCGCCGCCGGCCAGAAGGGCCTGTCGGTCGCCTTCGACCTGCCGACGCACCGCGGCTACGACAGCGACCACCCGCGGGTGACCGGCGACGTCGGCATGGCGGGCGTCGCCATCGACTCGATCTACGACATGCGCCAGCTCTTCGACGGCATCCCGCTGGACCGGATGACGGTGTCGATGACGATGAACGGCGCGGTGCTGCCCGTGCTCGCGCTGTACATCGTGGCGGCCGAGGAACAGGGTGTGCCGCCGGAGAAGCTGGCCGGGACCATCCAGAACGACATCCTCAAGGAGTTCATGGTCCGCAACACCTACATCTATCCGCCGAAGCCGTCGATGCGGATCATCTCCGACATCTTCGCGTACACGTCGCAGCGGATGCCGCGCTACAACTCGATCTCCATCTCCGGCTACCACATCCAGGAGGCGGGTGCGACGGCCGATCTGGAGCTGGCGTACACCCTCGCCGACGGTGTGGAGTACATCCGGGCGGGCCGGGAGGCGGGTCTCGACGTCGACGCGTTCGCACCGCGCCTGAGCTTCTTCTGGGCGATCGGGATGAACTTCTTCATGGAGGTCGCCAAGCTGCGTGCGGCGCGCCTGCTGTGGGCGAAGCTCGTGAAGCAGTTCGACCCGAAGAACGCCAAGTCCCTTTCGCTGCGTACCCATTCACAGACGTCGGGCTGGTCGCTGACGGCACAGGACGTGTTCAACAACGTGACGCGTACGTGCGTGGAGGCGATGGCCGCGACACAGGGCCACACCCAGTCGCTGCACACGAACGCGCTCGACGAGGCACTCGCGCTGCCCACCGACTTCTCGGCGCGCATCGCCCGCAACACCCAGCTGCTGATCCAGCAGGAGTCGGGCACGACACGGGTGATCGATCCGTGGGGCGGCAGCGCCTACGTGGAGAAGCTGACGTACGACCTGGCGCGCCGGGCCTGGCAGCACATCCAGGAGGTCGAGCAGGCGGGCGGCATGGCCAAGGCCATCGACGCGGGTATCCCGAAGCTGCGCATCGAGGAGGCGGCCGCCCGCACCCAGGCGCGGATCGACTCCGGACGGCAGCCCGTCATCGGCGTCAACAAGTACCGCGTCGACAGCGACGAGGAGATCGAGGTCCTCAAGGTCGACAACTCCTCGGTGCGGTCCCAGCAGATCGCCAAGCTGCGCCGGCTGCGCGAGGAGCGGGACGAGACGGCCTGCCGGGACGCGCTCGACGCGCTGACCCGGGCGGCGGGCGGTGACGGCAATCTGCTGGAGCTCGCGGTCCGCGCGGCACGGGCGATGGCCACGGTCGGCGAGATCTCGGACGCGCTGGAGAAGGTCTACGGTCGGCACGCGGGGCAGATCCGTACGATCTCGGGTGTGTACCGCAACGAAGCAGGGGAGTCCGCGAACGTGGACCGTACCCGCGGCAGGGTCGAGGAGTTCGCCGAGGCCGAGGGGCGCCGGCCGCGCATCCTCGTGGCCAAGATGGGGCAGGACGGGCACGACCGCGGCCAGAAGGTGATCGCGACCGCCTTCGCCGACCTGGGCTTCGACGTCGACGTCGGCCCGCTGTTCCAGACCCCGGCCGAGGTGGCGCGGCAGGCCGTCGAGGCGGACGTGCACATCGTCGGGGTGTCGTCCCTGGCCGCCGGGCACCTCACCCTCGTACCGGCGTTGCGCGAGGCGCTCGCCGAGGAGGGGCGCGAGGACATCATGATCGTGGTGGGCGGGGTGATCCCGCCGCAGGACGTGCCCACGCTCCTGGAGATGGGAGCCGCCGCCGTCTTCCCGCCCGGCACCGTGATCCCGGACGCGGCGCACGACCTGGTGGCGCGCCTCGCGGCGGACCTCGGGCACGACGACCAGTGAGCCGGTGACGGTGTGCCCATCGATCTCGATACGTACGTCAAGGGTGTCCTGGCCGGCAAGCGGGCGGTGGTCGCGCGGGCGATCACCCTCGTCGAGTCCACGCGCCCCCAGCACCGGCGCCTGGCGCAGGAGTTGCTGACGGAGCTGCTGCCGTACAGCGGCCGGGCCCGCCGGATCGGCGTCAGCGGGGTGCCGGGGGTCGGGAAGTCGACGTTCATCGACGCGTTCGGCTCCCTGCTCACCGGGCGCGGTCACCGGGTGGCCGTGCTCGCGGTCGATCCGTCGTCCAGCCGCACGGGCGGTTCCATCCTGGGCGACAAGACGCGGATGGAACGTCTCGCGGTCGATCCGGCCGCCTTCGTGCGTCCCTCCCCCACGGCCGGGACGCTCGGTGGTGTCGCCAAGGCGACGCGGGAGTCGATCGTCGTCATGGAGGCCGCCGGATACGACGTGGTCCTGGTGGAGACGGTCGGCGTGGGCCAGTCGGAGACTGCGGTCGCCAACATGGTCGACACGTTTCTGCTGCTGTCGCTGGCGCGGACCGGTGACCAGTTGCAGGGCATCAAGAAGGGTGTCCTCGAGCTCGCCGACGTCATCGCGGTGAACAAAGCGGACGGGCCGCATGAGCGCGACGCGCGCTCGGCGGCGCGGGAACTGTCGGGCGCGCTGCGCCTGATGCACGGCAAGGACGCGTTCTGGACGCCTCCGGTGCTGTCGTGCAGCGCCCGCGAGGAGAGCGGACTCGACGAGGTCTGGGAGCGGATCGAGCAGCATCGCACGCTCCTCGACTCGACGGGACGTCTCGCAGAGAGGCGCCGCACGCAGCAGGTCGACTGGACGTGGACGATGGTGCGCGACGAACTCCTCGGCCGGCTGCACGCCGATCCCGCGGTACGGGCGCTCACCCCCGGTCTGGAGCGGCGGGTCCGCGACGGTGACCTCACCGCGACGCTGGCCGCCGAGCAGATCCTGGACACCTTCCGGAAAGGGGAGGCGGAGGTCGGGGACTGACGCGGCCGGTCAACCGGTCAGGCAGCAGTCCCCGCACGTGCCGCCGCCCGGGGCACGGTAGAAGAGACAACAGCTGTTGCGGCGGAACGTCAGCCGGGGCCCGGTGATCCGCCCGGTGCCCCGCAGCCGGCCCGTCTCCAGGAGCTCGCGGGTCAGGCGGGTGAGCGGGCCGCGCAGGGCGGGCCGGGTGCGCAGCAGTTGCGCCGCCGAACCGACCAGCGCGGACGCCGAGTTCCCGGCCAGCAGGCCCGGCGCCACCTTGACGCTGAGGCCGGCCTCCACGTCGCGCAGCACGTCGTCGACCTCCGCGTGGACGGCTTCGACCGGCGACGGCAGCCGCTCCGCGAGCCGTCCCCGCGGTGCGGTCAGCCGCAGGTCCGTCCCGTCGCCGGACCACTCCACGGCACTCATCGTCGGCACGATCCCGTGCAGGAGCGCGCAGGCGAGGACCGGTGACCACAGCCGGGCCGCGAGTCCGAGATGCGCGACGGAGACGCCGACACGCAACTCGGCCGTCCCGAAACGGTCGTTGACCGCTCGGGCGCGGGCGGCGAACCCGTCGCGGAGACCACCGCCGTCGTCGGTGTCCCGGGTCGCGGGGGTGTCGAGGGCGAAGAATCCACCGAGCCGCGCGACGTCGCGCAGCGCCTCGGCGACCTGCTCCGGCCGGGCCTCGTCCGTCATGAGGTGGTGGCGGTGCGGCGCGGCGGTTCGATGAGGTAGAGGTCGAGGATGTCGGGCCGGGCCGCGACGCCCGGGCCTCCTGCCCGTACCCAGTCCGCTATGTCCTCGGTGGCGTCGGGGTCGTTGACGAGGCCGAGCCACACCGGGCGGGCGCCTGCCGCCCGCCCGGCCGTCGAGGGCTGTACGACGACGACGTTGGCCTGCTCGCAGACGTCGAGGCAGGCGGAGATCCGCACCGGGGCGATCTCGCGCAGCCGCGCGGTCTGGGCCGCGTGATCGGCGTTGACCTTGACGGTGCCGCAGCAGCAGTCGCGGCACACCACCACCCGGCACGGGACCGCCCGGCCCCCGGTCGCCACGGTCTCGTCGGCGAGCCGTTCAGGCATGCCGTGTCCTTCCTCTCGCCGGGGAGTTCCGCCCCGGGGTGCTTCGAGGAGGCGACAGCCTGAGTCTCCTGGCTCTCGGGTCCGCGCTCGTCCCGGCCTTCCCACCCGCGCGGGGCAGTGGCTCGTCGGGATCCGCTCGCCGATCACAGTGGCGGTACCGCACCGGATTCGCACCGGTTTCCTCGGGCGGCTGCCGCCCATGTCCTCGGCCATCATGCCATCCGTGCGGGCACCGCGACCGGCCCGCCCGGCTGCCTGGCAGGTTCACCGGGCAGAACGCGGCGGGACGTTCGGCGGCTAGGCGGAGTCGGTGCGCCACAGCTTGCCCGGATCGTCGCCCGCCTCGTCGAGGATGATCCGGGCGTCCCGTACGCCGAGATTGATGGCCTCGCTGGTGAACTCCGGTTCGAAGAAGAGGTAGCTGAGCAGTTCGCCCCGGCTCCGTCCCGGGCCCAGGAGCGCGGCGAGGAACATCAGGTCGGGGTTGGTCAGCCGGCGGATGCCCCGGAAGCAGGTGTCCAGGACGTATTCCGCCTTCTCGCCGAGCTGATCCCCCTGGCCGGGCGGCGGCCCGCCGAAGAGGTACTCGACGACGGTGTACGGGCGTCCGCGCGGGCTGATCCGTTCCGCCCCGGACTCGAGCAACTCGTCCACCTTGCCGAGCGTGCGCGTGTCCTCCACCATGCGATCGCCCATCAGGCCCGTGACGATCTGGGCGACGACGTCCTGGACGGACGGCGCGGCTTCGTTCCCGCAGTCCACGAGGCGGGGCAGGTCGCGCAGCGGGGTGGTGGCGACGATCACGACCCGGCGGGCGCCGAGCGAGATCGTCGGCTTGATGGGGGCGTTGAGGCGTACGCCTCCGTCCATGTACCAGCAGCCGGAGGGTCCGACCCTGACGGGCGGGAACGCCACGGGAATCGCCGCGGACGCCATCACGTGGTCCACGTCCAGGACGGTCCGGGTGTAGTCGACCGCCCGGTCGGTGTCGGAGTCCGGCAGCCGGGCCGCGGCGGGTCCCTCGGCGAAGATCTCCGTGCGGCCGCTGCCACAGGCCGTCGTGGCCACGGCCACGCCCTGGACCGCACCGCTCGCGGTGTTGGCGTGGAGCTGGTCCCAGTCCACCTTCGTCCGCAAGGTCGCCCGCAGGGGGCTCGTGTCGAGCAGGCCCGCCAGGGGGGAGCTGGACGGGTTCACCACGCGCGTCAGGCACTGCCGAAGGAGCATGGGCAAGGCTGTCAGCAGCAGCGGCCGGTACACCTGATCCTTCGTCACTCCCTGCCAGGCGGCGATGACTTCGTCGGCGGCCCGGCGGGCGGGCAGGTGTGCGCGCGAGGCGAAGAGCACCGCGTTGAGCGCACCGGCGCTGGTGCCGGTGAACATCGTCGGCCGCTGCCCCCACGCGTCGAGCTCCGGCAACAGGGTCGCCAGCATGCCGGCCTCGTACGCACCCCGCGCCCCGCCCCCTGCGAGCACGACGCCGATGTCACCGCCGGCCGAGGCCGGCGCGGCGGGTTCGTCCTCGGGCATCGTCCCTCCCTGATCGACGGCGCTCGGGCGCGGTCGAAAGGGGTGTGCCGTACGCCATCGGCCGCCTGGACGATGCCACTACGGCCCGCGGAAGGGCGCAACGGCGGAACCGGCCATCCCTCCTGGCCGGGAGTGCCGTCGTCAGGGCGGCGTACCTCCGTGCGGTGCTAGAGGCGACTCATCGATGCCATCGCGTACAGCAGCTCGACGGCGGCCGTGGGGTCGCCCTGCTGGCTCTTGGCCGCTTCCCGGGGTGAGAGGTGGCCCGCCGCGACCCGGCAGAACTCCACTTCGGGCAGGACGATGTGGCTGACGCAGTTGTCCGGACCGGCCGGGCCGTCGGCGGCGTCCAACGGCAGGTACCAGTCGCCCCCGCTCTCGCCCTCGATCTCCAGGCGGACACTGCGCGGTGCCGCCCCCGGCTGCGTGAGGGGCAGCGGCGGGGACGCGAGTCCGGCCTGCCTGCGCGCGGCCAGGATCGCCGGGAGCATCTGCACGGCGACCCCGATGAGCGTCCGCAGGTGCTCGGGCACGGGCGGCGGGTACGGATAGTCCACGGCGTCGGCGATGTCGGTGGCGTGGATCCACGTCTCGAACGCCCGGTCGAGCAGGGCCAGTCGCAGGGGCAGGACGACGTCGTCGCCGTAGGGCACGGCGATGTCCGCCACTCCGTTGCCGCTGAACGAGCACGTGCGGATCAGTTCGTAGGCGTGGTCCCGCCAGGCACGCCGGATCAGTTCGGGGCTCTCGTCACCCGGTGCGCCGGACGCCGTGCCGTCCTGTGCCGCCTGCTGCCACAGTGCCCTGGTCCGTGCCTCCGGATCCGACGGAAGGTCCTGGGCGCCCTGCACCGGGTCCGGCAGGCCGAGCGAGCGGGACACCGAGCCGTCCACCGCGAGGAGATGGCCGAGCACTCCGGACACCGAGGTCCGGTGCGTGGCGGAGTCGTCGCCCTCGAACCACTCCAGCTGGACCGGCGACTTCCATTCGTCGTCGCTCATGTCCGCCAGCAGCGCGCCGAGGCGGGCGGTCTCGGCGTCGTAGGGCTGGGCGTAGTCGGGAACGGCGACCTGCGGCGGGCGCGCGCTCAGGCACGAGCCGAGGACCTCGGCACGCAGCGTGGGCGCCAGGTCGAGATCCATGTGGGGATGCAGCAGTTCGAGAGAGGTGCGCAGCCGCGCCGCCTCGTCGGAGCAGGGCGCGCACGCGGCGAGGTGTGCGTCGACCTCCGCCGTCTCCTGCGCGGAGCAGGCCCCCAGCGCCCAGGCGCCGAGCAGTTGCTCGAGGCGGGAGTGCCCGTCGAAGTCACCACTCATCGTCCGTCCTCCCCGGTGGTGGCATCGGAACCGGCCAGCATGTTCAGCCCGTGCCGGAGTCTGCTCAGTATCTCGTCCTCCGCGACGCCGAGTTCGGCCGCCGCCTGGCGGTAGTCCATCTTCTCCGTGTGGACGAGGTGGATCGCGACGCGCATGCCCCGGTTCATGGCGCCGAGGGCCGAGTCGGCCCGCTCGATCCGGACCGCCGAGAGGGGGCCGGAGGACTCGGACCCGCTCTCGTGGCGGTCGAGCGCCGCCATGACCAGCCAGGTGCCGAGGCGGTAGCGCCCCGGGTCGAAGGCGCGGGGGTGCTGCCACAGGTGTGTGAAGACACCCACCACGAGATCGCGGGTGGCCTGTTCGTCGCCGGTCAGCCGCGCCGCTACGGAATGCAGCATGCGGGCGTACCGGTCGTAGACCTCGCCGAGCACCGCGGCCTCGCCGCGGACCAGACGGATCTGGACCTGCCGTTCCCACCGTGCCGCATCGTCGACCGCGTCGGCCATGCCCCTCCTCGTGTCGCTCACGTACTGCCGCATACGCCAACGTACCCAGTGAATGTTGTCATGCGACAACCCGTCGGCACATGAACTGTATTGATCGGAAGGGGAGTTCCTCCGGATCGTTCCTGACCCGTTCGTGGGCGAGCGGCCGGCGAGCGAACCGGCAGAGGAGCTGGGGACCGGTCGGCCGGGGCGTGTGCGGAACTCCCCTGCGCGGTGGGGTCAGTCGATGCAGAACTCGTTGCCCTCGATGTCCTGCATCGGGATGCACGACTCGTTCTCCTCGTCGGCGTACAGGGTGGTCACGTGCTTCGCGCCGAGCGCCACGAGGCGTGCGCACTCGGCCTCGAGGACGGCGAGACGCTCGGCGCCCACGAGGCCGGTGCCGACCCGGACGTCGAGATGCACGCGGTTCTTGGCGACCCTGCCCTCGGGAACGCGCTGGAAGTACAGACGCGGGCCCTCCCCCGAGGGGTCGACACACGCGGACCAGGTGTCCCGCTCCTCGGGCGGCTCCGCGTTCCTGAAGTCCTCCCAGGTCGCGAACTCCTTCGGCGGCTGGGGCATGACGTACCCGAGCACCTCGCACCAGAACCGGGCGACGCGCTCGGGTTCCGCACAGTCGAAGGTGACTTGGAATTTCTTGATCGTTGACATCGGCGCACCATACCAACGGCAGTCCTGCGGCCACCTCCGAAATAACCGCCCCGAATAGCCGCCCCGATCCCGGTGCCGGATCACAGCCCCGAAAGGGTCGCGTGGAGCTGATCGCGGGTCAGGGCGGTTGCGGGGAGGGCGGACTCGGGTGACGTGGGACGCAGCCCCGCCAGGAGCAGGGCGAGAGGGCGGCGCCAGGCGTCGTCGCCGGCCGCGGCGGTGAGCGCGGGGACGGCACGGCCCAGTGCGGCGAGCGCGAACAGCACGTCCTCCACGACGACATCGGACCGGACGGCCCCCTGCTCCTGCCCGCGCCGCAGGAGTTCGTCCAGCGTCCGGTGGTTGTGCGCGTGGACGGCCTCCAGCGCGGTGACGCCCTCCAGGCTCGTCGTCATCAGATCGTTCGTGCCGCGGTCCGACGCCAGCACCGTGAAGACGACCTCCAGGTAGCCGGTGAGCCCCGCCGACGCGTCGACGGCCGTGCGCGCCTCCTCGCCGGCGGCCATCGTGCCGCTCAGCCGGTCCCGGAAGACCGCGTCGACGAGGTCGGCGCGGCGCGCGAAATGCCGGTACAGCGTCGCGTTCCCCACGCCGGCGCGGCGGGCGACGACATCGAGCGGCGCCGTGAGGCCCTGCTCACGGAACACCTCGCGCGCGGCCTCGACGATCAGCTCACGGTTGCGCCGCGCGTCCCGCCGCCGCTGTGCGGGCGCGTCGGAGGCACCGCCGGTCATGTCGTTCTCCTTCGCCGTTCTCCCGGGAACATCCGGGGAGTGCTCCCCGGTAAGGATGCTATCGTCCGGCGAAACGGGGAGCACTCCCCATTTGGCGAGGGGTGGATCGTGGGAGATGCGGACAGGGCGCTGGTGCTGGGCGGCGGCGGGCCCGTGGGCGGTGCGTGGCTGGTCGGCGTCCTGGCCGGGCTCGCGGACGCCGGATCCGATCCGGCCGGCGCCGGACTGACGGCGGGCGCGTCGGCGGGAGCCGTCTTCGGCGCCCGGCTCCTGTCGGGGCAGTCGCCGCGGGAGCTGTACGAGCGTCAACTGACCGGCGCCGACCGGATCGACCTCTCCGTCACGGCCGGGCAGACGCTCCGCTTCCTCCGGGCGGCCCTGGGTTCGAGGGACCCCGATCGCTCCGCGCGCCGTCTCGGCCGGGCCGCGCTCGGCGCGCGGACCCCTCCGGAGTCCGAAGTCCTCGACACCGTACGGGCGTTGCTGAACGGCGTACAGGACTGGCCGGAGCGCCCGCTGCGCCTCGCGGCCGTGGACGCCGTCACGGGAGAGCCGGACGCCTTCGACCGGGAGTCGGGCGTCTCCCTCGTCGAGGCGGTCGCCGCCAGCTGTGCCGTCCCGTTGGTGTGGCCGCCGGTCACGGTGGCCGGGCGGCGGTGGATGGACGGCGCCAGCCGCTCGACCGCGCCGCTGGAACTGGCCCGAGGCCACCGGCGCGTCCTGGCCGTGGTCCCCCTTCCGTCCGCCGTCGGACCGCACCCGCACGCCGGGCGTCAGGCGGCGGCGCTGACGGCGGCCGGCAGCCACGTCACGCTCATCACCCCCGACGCGGCCGCGCGCCGCGCCATGGGGCGGAACATGACCGCGGACCACCGCCGGGCGGACGCCGCCCGCGCCGGTCACGCGCAGGCCCGGGCGCTGGCCGCGTCCGGCGCGATCGACGATCTCCTGACCGCCTGACCGAAGGGACGACCCCATGCCGACGGCACCCACCCTTGAGGAACTGGCTCCCGCCGGGCACGACCCGGCCCGCGATCCTCATCCCGTGTACGCGGCGCTGCGTGCGCGCGGCCCGGTGCACCGCGTCCTCGTTCCCGGGAGCGGTGAGAGCTGGCTCGTGGTGAGCCGGGACGCGGCGCGTCAGGCACTGATCGATCCCCGGCTGAGCAACGACATCCGGCACTCGACCTGGGACACCGACGGCGGTCATGCCCTCGGGCGGAACATGCTGCAGAGCGACCCTCCGCACCACACGCGGCTGCGCAAGCTGGTCGCCGGGCACTTCACGCCCGGGCGGATCGCCGCGCTGCGCCCGCGCGTCGAAACCCTCGCGGACGCCCTGCTGTCCGGCCTGCCCGAGGAGGGCACGGTCGACGCGGTCCACCGTTACGCACTGCCGCTGCCGGTCGCGGTGATCTGTGAACTTCTCGGAGTGCCCGAGGACGGGCGTGAGGTCTTCCACGCCTGGTCGCGGGAGCTGGTGATGCCCACGTCGGAAGCGGCGGCGACCGCAGCCGGCGCGCGACTGGCCGCGTTGACAGGCGACCTGGTCGCCCGGAAGGCGGCGGAGCCCGACGACACTCTGCTGAGCGAGCTGGCCGTCGCCGGACGGGACGGCGGTCTCGCGGCCGATGAGCTCCTCGGGATGGTCTTCCTGCTGCTCGTCGCCGGACACGAGACGACCGTGAATCTCATCTCGGCGGCCCTGTTCAGTCTCCTCGCACATCCGGACCAGCTGGCCCTGGTGCGCGCGGATCCCTCGCTGACGGCGGCCGCGGTCGAGGAGACCCTGCGCCATCAGGCGCCGGTCCATTCCACCGCGTTCCGGTTCGCCTCGGAGCCGTTGGAGCTGGCGGGGACCTCGATCGCGGCGGGCGACGCGGTCCTGGTCAGTCTCGCGGCGGCGTCCCGCGACCCCGCGCACTACGTCGAGGCCGATCGTTTCGACCTGCGTCGCACGGGTCCCGCGCACATCGCGTTCGGGCACGGGCTGCATCACTGTCTGGGGGCGCCGCTGGCCCGCGTCGAGGCAGAGACGGCCCTGCGGCGCTTCCTCGCGCGCTTTCCGACGGTCGCGTTCGCCACGGATCCGGCGACGCTGACATGGCGCAGCAGCACACTGCTGCGCGGCTTGGCGGATCTTCCGCTGCGGCTGGGGCGGTGCTAGCGGGGACTAGGGGCGGAGGGCGGTGTTCACCGCAGTGGCAGTGCCGCGGTGATCGTCTTCCCGTCCGGGCCGATCTCCACGTCCAGGCGGGAGCAGAGCCGCTGGATCACCACCATGCCGTATCCGCCGGGGCTTCCCTTGAGGGTGCGCACGCGCTGCGGTGCGGTGCGGCTCGCGTCGCTCACCCGCAGCCGGAACTCGTCGTCCGCCACGTCAGCCTCGAGCCTTGTCACACCGCCCGCGTGGACGAGGGCGTTGGTGACCAGCTCACTGACCACGAGCAACGCGTCCTCGCTCAGTTGCCGGGCCCGCTCCGGTGGCAGTTCGCGGCCTGCCTCGGCCAGTGCCGCGCGGACCGCCACCCGGGCGTCCGCGCAACTGATCTCCTCGGTTTCCAGTGCCTGTGCCGCGCTCATATGGTCGTGGGTCCTTTCCCGTACATGTCGCACCTCGTGCCGCCACAGTTCTCGCTTTCCCCGCACCTGTCCGTCCAACACTCCCCCGATCCCACCGCTCCGGGCAGGAAAAGGGGATCTGCTGATCGCGCGCCCAGGTAGCTGTGGGAAGGTCAGCGGATGGTTTCCGACAGACAGAGAATCGACGTCACCCGGCAGGACCGGGTGACCGTGGTCTCCTTCCGTGACGACATGGACCTCACGGACGAGGCCGAGGCCTACCTCGCCCTCTCCGGCGCACGCGGGGACACCGCCACCACCGGTACCCTCCTCGACCTCGCCGGTCTCACCTTCGCCGACAGCACGACGCTCAACGTGATCCTGCGCGCCTACAACGAGCACCAGGCGGTGCCGAGGCCCTTCGTCCTGAGCGGGCCCTACCACCCCGCCGTCGACAGGCTCTTCGAGATCACCGGCGCCGGTGAAGCCCTGGACATGACCGACAGCCGTACCGAGGGCCTGCGACGGGTCCACGAACTCCGGGGGCGGCTCGGCAGCGACCAGGCCTCCGCACCCGACGCGCAGTGACCCCGGGCCCCGGGCCGGTCGGCGGCTCCGGCCTGCGCCGATGACGCACGAACCCGAGCTGACGTCCCCCGTCGACCTGTGCCGGCCCGACGGACGGTTGAACCCGGCCGCGGTCGGCTGGACGCGGCGCCCCCTGCACACCGCCAATCTGCGGGGCTGGGGGCGGGTGAAGCGCTGGGAGTACTGGGGCATCGTCACTCCGGAGCACATCGTCGGCATCGTGGTGTCGTCGCTGGACTACGCGGGTGTGCACGGGCTCTACGTCCTGGACCGGGCGACCGGGCGGGAGACGAGCACGGACGCGGTGGTTCCGTTCGCGCGGGGCACGGTACTGCCCGTACGCAGCGGTGAGGGCGAGGTCCGGGCCCGCGGGAACGGGCTCGACATCAGGATCTCGCAGTCCCCGGACGGCTCCACGATCCACGCGGCGGGCCCGGGTGTGCGGCTCGACGCGGAGGTGCCGCTGCCGCCGGGGCACGAGTCCCTCGGCGTGGTCGTGCCGTGGAGCGACAGCCGGTTCCAGTACACCGTCAAGGACATCGGCCGACCGGTGCACGGCACCCTCGGTCTGCACGGGCGGACCTACGAGGTGGGCGGTCCCGACGCGTTCGCCGCGCTCGACCACGGCCGCGGCAAGTGGCCCTACTCGACCACGTGGAACTGGGCGGCGGGGGCCGGGCCCGGCCGGGCGGTCCAGCTGGGCGGCCGATGGACCGACGGCACCGGAAGCACCGAGAACGCCCTGATCGTCGACGGCCGTCTGCACAAGATCGGCGAGGAGCTGAGCTGGAGCTACGACCGCTCGAACTGGCTGGCGCCGTGGCACATCGGCGGAGAGCGGGTGGACATCCGCTTCCACCCCTTCCATGAGAAGGCCGGCCGCACGAACCTGGGGCTCGTCGCGAACGAGACCCACCAGTGCTTCGGTCGCTTCAGCGGCTGGGCCCGCACCGACGACGGCACCAGGACGGACCTCGACGGACTGGTCGGCTGGGCCGAGGAAGCCCGCAATCGCTGGTAGCGGAATAGGCCGTACGGGTACATCTCCTGACACCTCATCACATGAGGCAATGTCACGTTGTCATACGGTCATGACGATCGAACTCGCCGCCCGACGGCCCATGCCCTCCCATCCGCGCCGCAGCGACGGCCAGGCCCCGCTGCCCGCCCCCGGGGAACGCTCCTCGCTGCGCCGCGCGTGGCGGCTCAGCGAGGAGCAGGTCGCCGAGGCGTTCGGGGTGACGGCCGCGACGGTTCGCTCCTGGGAGGCCGGGCGGTCCGCGCCGCGCGGACAGCGCAGGGCGGCGTACGCGGCGTTTCTCAGCGGCCTCGCACACGGACTGGTGCCGGGCCCGTCCGTCGGCAGCACTCCCCCGCCCACGGAGCCACCGGCACCCCGTACGCCCCGCACCCCCCGCGCGCGGTCGGCCGCGGCCTGCGCGGACAGCGCCACCTCGGCCGTGCTGCGCGGGTCCGCGCCCTCGACGCCCGGCCTGCCGGTGGGGCGGGCGCCCGATCCGGTGTCGCCCGCGCGGCTGCGCAGATTCCGCTGCATGACCGCGGCCGTGGGGATGTGGATCCTGATCGGTCAGCTGATGGCCACCGCCCCGGTCCCGCATCCCTAGTCGGACGCACGGTCTCGCCCCGACCCGGGGTCGGAGGAGGCAGCTCCGCGCCGTCCGCGTGGAGTGCGCCGCCTCGCCCGGGTCGACGAGGCATGCCACCTGCGCCGAGCGGTCGGGCCCCGAGTCGGATCCGTGCGCGGCTCATGGTGGATCCTCTCCGTCGCGTACGGGCGTGAGCACCGTCGACGGACCGCGCCGCGCGCCTCACCCCAGCGATGCCACGGCGGCGCGCAACCGGTCCAGCGCCTCCAGAACGCACCGGGCCAGCTCCTCGCCACCGCCGCGCTCACCCTCGGACCACGCCGCGAGCCCCCGCTTGAACGCGAGAACGCCCAGCTCCCCCGCGACAGCCGCGACCTCACCGGGGACACCGCGCTCCTCCAGGGCCGTGATCATCGCGGCGGTGAGGCTGACGATCTTGAGTGCGTCGCGCTCCTGGAGTTCGGTGCTGGCGGCGACGGCGGCCTTCACCCGCGGGGCCAGCTCGCGGTTCTGCGGGCCCATCGCACCGGATGCGCGCTCCAGACCGGCGGCGACCGCCTCCAGCGGGCCCGCACCGGCCGGTGCCTCGGAGATGCCCTCGACGAGCAGTCGGGACAGGGTCTCCTGGCCGGCCACCAGCAGATCGCGCTTGTCGGGGAAGTACCGGAAGAAGGTGCTCTTGGTGACCCCGGCCCGCTCGGAGATCTGCGCGACGGTCGTGGCGTCGTACCCCTGCTCGGTGAACAGGTCGACGGCGGCCACGACGAGCCGTTCGCGTGAACCCGCTTCCCACCGTGCCATGGCGCCATCCTACGTGATGGGAGTCTTGTCCCATCACCGGTGTACGGTGATGGGGGAAGTCACGCCCCACAAAGGGGGGACACAGCGCGGGCGGCGTCGGCTCCGGCCGCGCCGGCCGGGTCAGGGCCACCCCCGAC